>CALYZR010000078.1 GCA_945610215.1 uncultured Clostridium sp.
GATCTCTGTACGAATACAATTAAACAAATGTATTCGTATGGAGGTTTTGCTTTTATGAGAGGAGTTTCAATAGAAGAAAGAGCCGTAGCTCTAGCACAATATATAATAGATTCAAAAGATACAGTACGTGGAGCAGCCAAAAAATTTGGAATTTCAAAGTCAACGGTACACAAGGACGTAAGCGAAAGACTAATACATATAAACCATGCATTAGCAATAGAAGTAAGAAAAGTGTTAGACGAAAACAAAGCAGAAAGACACATAAGAGGAGGTATGGCAACTAAATTAAAATATAGTCATAATAAAGCAGGATAATATTTGAATAGGATATATTTTATACAATTTGATTTCTTTAAATAAAATAAAAACGCACATTTCGCCAAAAAACAACATACAATATACTAGCCAAAATATTTTTTGAGGTGATATATGTGGATATAAAAAAGGGGGATGTAGTAGGAAGAAAATCATATGGAAAAGACATATATTTTGTAGTAAATCAAATTTTAACTACTACTAGAAATCATAAATTTGCAATATTAAAGGGACTAAATATTAGAATAGAAGCAGATAGTCCAATAGAAGATTTAGAAATAATAGATAAAGAAGAAATAATAAATAGTATAAAAAAATACGATAAATTTTTAGATGAAAGAATAAAAAAAAATAGAATTAATGAGAAAGGGAATCAAAATTTTACTAGACAAAAAGTTTATTTAGGAAAGATACTTCATTTAGATGGAGATAGGAGGTATAGTGATAAATCTGCAAAATACTATAATAAAGCAGGGTTGAATGCAATAGTAAAAAATGTGCCAGGAAATAGGCAAGCAAGTATAGTAGTGCCACTTCTAAAAAAATACAATCCAGATATACTAATAATTACAGGACATGATGCAATGCTAAAAAATGGAACTAACTACAATAATATATACAATTATAGAAATTCGAGGCATTTTATAAACACAGTAAGAGAAGCAAGAAAATGGGGAACTTCTTCTGACAAGCTTGTAATTTTCGCAGGAGCATGCCAAAGCTTTTATGAAGCAATAATATCTTCTGGAGCAGATTTTGCATCATCACCAGGAAGAATTCTAATAGATTTCGTTGACCCATTGATAGTGGCAGAAAAAATAGCTATTACAGAGGAATATAAATTTGTTACAAGTAATGAAATATCAAGAGAAATAAAAGAAGGATCAAAAGGCGTAAGTGGAATTGGAGCAAGGGGAAAAAAGAAAATTATTAGATAGTAATAAAAATGTAATAATAACGTAACAAAAATGTAATAAACACAAAACTAATAGCGCAAATTCTTACAGCTACAATTACTACAAGAAAACACTAACAATTTTTCTTTTTTGACATTTTTCATACTCAATGATATAATAACGCTAACCAAAAAATATGAAGGTGCGTGATTGTATGATCTACAAAAATGATATTTCTTCAATAAAAGAAGAGATAGGAGAGAAAATAGGACAAAAGATAATTGTTAAAGGATCACTTGGGAGAAACAAACCTTTTGAAGAGGAAGCTGTTATTAAAGAAACATATCCTAATATTTTTGTTGTGAAGTATGAAGAGCATGACACAAACGTAAGCTACAGATATACAGATATACTTACAAGAGATTTAGAGGTTTCTGTTTTTGATGGAAAAGGATATTGTCCATTAATTCCACCAATACAAAAGTAAAAAAATATATAAAGTTTAAAATTCCTAATTTATTAGGAATTTTTTTTGTCCTTCTTAATATAATATATATTATTAAACTTTTAAGGAGGGATTTTATATGCCAGTAGAAACAGAAAAAGAAAATGTGTGTATAAACCAAATAATTGGACAAAAAAGAACAGAAATACTTGTAGAGGGAGATGTTATTGTAAATGATGTTAAACCAGATGTCTTAAATATAATAAGTGCAAATGGAATAGCATGTGTATATAAAAAAGAAGTAATGGATGGAAAAATAAGAATAGATGGTAGTGTAAATACATACATCATATATTTAGCAGACAGTGAAAACGGCAATGTTAGAAGTCTAAACACAGTACTAGACTTTACTCAAATAATTGATATTGATAATTGCAAACCAGAAATGATTTTAAATGAAAATGTTGCAGTTAAAAATATTGATTGTAGAATTATAAATGAAAGGAAAATAAGTATAAAGGCAAGTTTAGATATAGAAGCAAAACTATATTCAAATGAGCAAACAGATATTATTACTGGCATAACAAATTTTGATGATATTCAAACACTAAGTAATAATAAATGCATAAGTTCATTAGTAGGAGAAGGAAATACAAGGGCTTATGCAAAAGATACTCTTGCAATAGATAGTATGGATGATTTGGCAGAAATAATGAATGCAAATTTAAAAATAGTAGGAAGAGAAATAAAATTAAGCTACAATAAGGTTTTGGCAAAAGCGGAAGTGGAAATTTGGATAATGTACTTAACAGAGGACAATAGAATAAATAATGTTACTACAAAAATACCTATAATGGGATTTATAGATATAGAAAATATAAACGATAATAATATTTGTGATGTGGATTACAAGCTAAAAAATTTAATAATAAAACCAAATAATGGAGAAGCACATTCAATTTATGTAGAGGCAGAAATTGAATTAGTTTGCTTTGCATATGAAAGCAAAGAAATCAATTTAATAGAAGATTTATATAGTATATCGCAAGATGTTGAATTTAATAAAAAGAGCATAACAACAATAGCAGGGAAACAGAATATTAGTCAAAGCTGCAATATAAAAGAACAAATTTCAATACCAGAACTAGGTTCAAACAAAATATATTGTGCAAATACAAAACCAATTATAAATGACATGAAAATAATGAATGGCAAAATATTATATAGTGGAGAATTAAATATAGATTTTTTATATGAAGTTACTAATGGAATAGAATCTAAAAACATAAACTTACCATTTAATTTTGAGGCACAGTCAGAACTAATAGAAACAAATAATAATGTAGACACAGATTTAGAAGTAGAGCAAGACGATTTTGTTATAGTATCTAACGGAAATATAGAAGCAAATATAAATATGCAATTTAATATAGGAATTTCCAGAACAGAAAAAATCAGCATAATTGATAATTTAGAGGTTAAAGAATGTAGACAAAACAACATATATAGTATGATAATTTACTTCGTAAAACCGGGAGATACTTTATGGAAAATTGCTAAGAAGTTTAGAAGTACAGTAGAAGATATTGCAAGAGTAAATGGAATAGAGGATGAAAATAAAATTTATGCAGGACAGCAGCTATATATACCAAAATATATAAAAAAAAGAATAGCTGTGTAAAAAATGGATAGCATCTATTCACGCAAACGAATAAACATTCCTAAAATAAAAGGATTTTATACAAAAAACAATAATAAAAGTAAAAAAATCTTAACAGTGTTTGTAATAGTTTGCGTAGGGGTATTGACTTTTTATAATATATTAAAATCAATTGATCCAATATTTGATGGCTTGTGTATACAAAAAGCAAAAACAATTGCAACAGAGATTATAAATGAAGAAAGTAATGTAGTGCTAAATGATATAAATTACAAAGATATTGTATCAATAGTAAAAGACGAAGCAAACAATACAAATATATTAAAAACAGATGTGGTAGTTATAAACCAAATTGCCTCTGATATAGCTTTAAAAGTCGAAAGAAGATTACAAAATAATAAAGATGAAGAAATAAGTGTACCAGTTGGTGCTTTGACAGGAAATAAGTATTTAGCAGGGATGGGACCTGGCATAAAGATAAAAGTCATACCAACAGGGAATGTAATAACAGAACTAAAAACAGAATTTGAAGCACAAGGAATAAATCAAACAATGTATAGGATATATTTGGAGTTAAAATGCGAAACAAACATTTTAACTCCATACAAAACAATAGAACAAGAAATAATAAATCAAGTTTTGTTAGTAGAAACATTAATAGTAGGAGATGTGCCAGAAACCTATTATAACTTAGAAGGACTAGAAAAGAAAAATACAATAGATATAATAGAGTAGTTTTATTTAAAACAATTTTAAGATAAGTTTAGCCATACAAAACTCCAATTATTAATTAAATAAATTCCAAATTTTGCTTGATTTTATTTAAAGTATATGATATAAAATATATAAATTAGGACTTGGTCCTAATTTTAGGAGAAAATTTATGAGAAACTATTCCAGACAAAGAGAAATTATACTAGAAGTAATAAAAAATACAAAAACACATCCAACAGCAGAAGAAATTTGTAAATTAGTAAAAGAAATTGAACCTAAAATTAGCAGAAGTACTTTGTACAGGAATTTAAAGCTTCTAGTAGAAGGAAATGTAATTAAAAAATTAACTATGCCATATGGATCAGACAGGTTTGATTATATTCATAATCCACATAATCATATAGTTTGTGAAAGATGTAAAAAAACAGTTGATTTTGAATATGATTTTTATGAAAAAGATTTAGCAAGAAAAATAAAAGAAGAGACAGGTATAGAAACTAATTTAGATTGCATTACAATTAATGGAATATGTGAAGATTGTAAATTAAAAAACAAAATTTAGGAGGAGTGTAAAATGGCAGATTTAAAGGGAACAAAAACAGAAAAAAATTTAATGGAGGCTTTTGCAGGAGAATCACAAG
>CALYZR010000079.1 GCA_945610215.1 uncultured Clostridium sp.
TTAAACCTTGTGTAAATAGTATTATAAACATTAAGCTTGCTGATACTACTGTTGCCAAAATCAATTTGCTATTATTAAATATTCTTGTTTTAAATATTGAACTTTTATTATTTCTTATATTAAACACATGTACTAATTCTGAAAGTGCTAATACATAAAATGCCATTGTTTGACCTGTTTTTACTTTTTCTTCTTGGCTTACATCTGGTGTTGAAAGTCCAATTACAAAAGCTGCAAGTGTAAGTAAACCTATCATTAATCCTTGATATATTATTCTCCATGTCATTCCTTTTGTGAATATTCCTTTTTTAGTATTTTTTAAAGGTTTTCTTTTCATTACATCTTTTGCTGCTGGGTCTACTGCAAGTGCTAAAGCTGGAAGTGAGTCTGTCACTAGGTTAATCCATAATATGTGTATTGGTAATAATGTTTCTATTAAAGTTATATCTATTCCAAATTGTTTTGATAATAGTGGCGTTATTAATATGGCTAAAAATAATACTACTATTTCTCCTATATTACTTGATAGCAAAAATTGTATTGCTTTTAAAATATTGTCATATATACGTCTTCCTTCTTCTACTGCTGATACTACTGTTGCAAAGTTATCATCTGTTAAAATTACATCTGCCGCTTCTTTAGCAACATCTGTTCCAACTACTCCCATTGCACAACCTATATCTGCAATTTTAAGTGATGGTGCATCATTTACTCCATCTCCTGTCATTGCAACTATTTCTCCATTTGCTTGCCATGCTTTTACTATTCTTACTTTATGTTCTGGTGAAACTCTTGCATATACAGAATATTTTCTTACGTTTTTAATTAGGTCCTCATCGCTCATTTCTTCTAGTTCTGCTCCTGTAATTGCTTCATCATCATTTTCTAATATTCCTAGACTTTTAGCTATTGCTATTGCTGTTATTTTATGGTCACCAGTAATCATTACTGTTTTTATTCCTGCTTCTTTACATTCTTGTACTGCATCTTTTACTTCTAGTCTTGGTGGATCTATCATTCCTACCATACCAATATATATTAAGTCTGATTCTAGTGTTTTTATTTCTTCTGCTGTTGGTTTGTGGTCTAGCACTTTATATGCCATTGCTAAAACTCTTAATGCATTTTGAGCCATTTCCATATTATATTTTCTAATTATTTCTTTGTATTCTTCTAGGTCAGTTTTTATATCTCCTTCCAATATATATGAATTGCAATTTGATAAAAGTTCATCTACTCCACCTTTTGTGTATACTACATATTTTCCATCTTCTTCGTGTACTGTTGTCATTAATTTTCTTTCTGAATCAAATGGTATTTCTGATACTCTTGGAAACATTCCATATACTGATGGATCAAAGTCTAATTTAAATGCCATATCTACTAATGCTGTTTCTGTTGGATCTCCTGTAAGTTTATTGTCTTCTGAAATTTTTGTATCATTACATAGCATACTTGCATATACTAATTTTTTAATATCTATCATATCTGCTGCATCTTCTAAGTTTACAAGATTCCCATCACAAAATACTTTTTCTACTGTCATTTTGTTTTGTGTTAGTGTACCTGTTTTGTCTGAACAAATTACTGATGCACTTCCTAATGTTTCTACTGCTGGTAATTTTTTAACAATAGCATTTCTTTTTACCATTCTTTGTACTCCTATTGCAAGTACTATTGTAAATACTGCTGGCAAGCCTTCTGGTATTGCTGCTACCGCTAAGCTTACTGCTGTCATAAACATGTGTATTGGTTCTTTCCCATATAAAAGACCAACTGCAAAAATTACAGCACATATTACTAATGCTACAACTCCTAATGTTTTTCCTAATTTATTTAATTTTTGTTGAAGTGGTGTTCCTTGGTCTTCTGCTGTATTTATTATATCTGCTATTTTTCCTACTTCTGTGTTCATTCCTGTTTCTACTACTATTGCTTTTCCTCTACCATAGGTAATTAAGCTTGAAGAAAATAGCATATTTATTCTATCACCTATTCCTATTTTTTCATCTTCTATTTTTGCTGCCATTTTTTCTACTGGTACAGATTCTCCTGTTAGTGCTGCTTCTTGTGATTTTAAGTTTACTGCTTCTATTATTCTTAAATCTGCTGGTACATAATCACCTGTTTCTAGTATTACTACGTCTCCTGGTACTAATTCTCTTGATTGAACTACTTGAAGTTTTCCATCTCTTATAACTTTTGCAACATGTGAACTTAGTTTTTGTAAAGCCTCTAATGACTTTTCTGCTTTGTTTTCTTGTGCTACTCCTATTATTGCATTTACAACTACAACTACTAATATTATAATTGTATCTGTAAATCCTTCTCCTTGTGCTACTCCTACAACTCCAGAAATTATTGCAGAAATTATAAGGATTATAATCATAAAATCTTTAAACTGTTCTAAAAATTTCACAATTAAACCTTTCTTCTTTTTTTCTTTTAATTCATTTAGTCCATATTCTTCTTGTCTTTTTTTTGCTTCTTCTGCTGTTAATCCATTTTCTACATCTGTTTTTAATGTGGATGATACTTCATCTACTGTTTTATTAAACCAATTTGTTGCCATATTTTCCTCCTTAATTTTTATATTAGTGCAAGATGTTTCTTGCTATATTGTAAACATTTTATCTATTTAAAATTTCTCGTACTGTATTAAAGTCATCATTTTCTGTAAGTACAATATCAAAATTTTCTTTATATCTTTCTAGGTTCTGTTCTACATTATCGTCTAAAAATCCAAATGTTAAAGTACTTGATAGTTTTTCCTTATTTATCATTTTTATGTCTTCTATCAAGTCTCCAAATATTAAAGCTTTTTCTTTTTCTTCTAACTTATTTCTTATATTTATTGGTATTCTGCAATATTCTTTATTAGATGTTGCCATTATATTATTCATATCTATTGATGCTTTTTCGCCTTTAAATTCAAAAAAATTAGAGACTATTTTTATATTATTAAACATACATTTTTCTTTTTCTAAGAAGGCTTTTACTATATTTCCTATTCCAGAAGACATAATTATTACTGGAATGTTTTTGCTGTTCATTTCTTTTAAAAACTCTTTTGCTCCATCTCTTAGATATAAGTCTGCATTTACTAGTGATTTTTCTATTCCTTCTTTTGTTATATATTTAGATAAAAGTGTAAAACTTTCTCTTGCCCATTCTTTCATTATTTGCTGTTTTTTGTTTTGCTCTATTTTATAGTCTAATTCCAGTGGCCTATAATGTTCAAATATTTTTGTTCTTTTTTCTAGACATTCTCCACCTAAGTATTGTGGTATTATCCCCATTGTTGGCTCACTTTCAGCTGTTGTAAGTGTTCTGTCAAAATCTGTTATTACAAAATAATTATTTAAACATTTAAATTTATTAAGTTTTTCTTTATTGATTATATATGCCATTTTTTCTCCTTATACAAATAAAGACCCTTAAAGAAACTAAATAGTTTCTTTAAAAGTCTTGCTTACCTTTTAGGTTTACTAACCAGTTTTAAACGAGGTTGTTGATTAGTAATTTTTAAGCTACTCCCTTTTAAATTATATTAATATATTACATGGTATTTTTTATTTTGTCAAGAAAATTTATTTGCTTTGTGTTTTAATTTTTTAAATTTTTTATTAAAAGTTTTGTTTGTATAATAAGATATTGGTGGAGATGGAGGGAGTTGGCGAGCCGCGTCGGGAAAAAGGTCCACTGGACCTTTTTCTAATCCTCCTTTTCAACTCCTCCAATTTAAATCAAAAATTAAACCACAACTAAAAGTTGTGATTTCATTTTTGGTGGAGATGGAGGGAGTTGAACCCTCGTCCAATAACATTTCCATATAAGCTTCTACGACAATAGTTTATTATTAAATATTCCCTCTAATTCTCGCTAATAAACAAACTTGAATTTTTGGTAGTCTTTAAATTACCCATTATTTCCAAGACAAGAAATAATTTTGTTTCCTACTTTAATCGACGCCTTATCCATAACAGTAGGCTTTATGGTAAAACGACGTGCCATTAACTAGGCAGCGTATGCTAATTCTCTATTATCAGCGTTTATTTTTAATTTCTCGTTTATTTAAGTGGCCAACGAGAATCCACTTGTCGCAACTTATATTTCTACATTACTGTCGAAACCAATTACATCCCCATGTACATACTTTATTATACTATAATTATTGATTGTTTACAATAATTTAGTTGTATAAAGTATTTATATATTTTTCCATATTTTTTGCAGCTTCTTTTCCTGATTTTATTGCCATGCATACTGTCGCTTTGCTTTGGCAAACATCTCCTCCTGCAAATACTCCTTCTATATTAGTTTTATAGCTTTCGTCTATTTTTATGAGTCCACTTTCTAATTCTATTTTTTCTTTTTCTAGTATATCTTTGTTTGGCTTCAAGCCTATGGCAAATATTATTGTGTCTGCATCTATATAGAATTCACTATTTTCTATATCTTTTACTTCTCCATTTGATGTATCTGTTTTTATACATTTTACTTTTTGTATTTTTTCATTTTCTATTTCCGCTTTTAATACTTTTGTATTGTA
>CALYZR010000080.1 GCA_945610215.1 uncultured Clostridium sp.
GAGGAACAACACTAAAAGGAGAAACATCAGAAGGAGAAGAAATATATATACAATTACTTGCAAATGTAGATGGCGAAGTAGCAACAATAAAAAATATGTCAGATACTTTAGTGATAGGAAGTTTAATAATAATTTGTGTAGCAATAATAGGTTCATACATATTATCAAAAATGACATTAAAACCAATAATGGAGTCATACAAAAAACAAACAGAATTTGTTCAAAATGCCGCACATGAACTTAGAACTCCACTTACAATAATACAAGCAAAACAAGAATTATTATTACAAGAACCAGAAACGAAAATAATAGATAAATCAGAAGATATAAATATTATGCTTAAAGAAACAAAAAGACTAACTAAATTAATAAAAGAATTGATGGTACTTGCGATGGCAGACTCAAATGAATTAAAAATGCATAAAGAAAAAATAAAGATAGATGATTTAATAAAAGAAATTATTATTCCATACAAAGACTTTGCAGAGATGCAAGAAAAAGAAATAGAATTAGACCTAAACTATAACAAAGAAATAAATGTAGACAGAAGCAAAATAAATCAACTATTGGTAATAATACTAGATAATGCAATAAAATATACATCAGAAAAAGACAAAATTACAGTAAAAACATATTCTAAAGATGGAAAATGCATAATAGAAGTAGCAGATACAGGAATAGGAATAAGCAAAGAAGCTACAAAACATGTATTTGATAGATTCTATAGAGAAGACAAAGCCCGTTCAAGAGAAAAAGGAGGAACAGGACTACGGACTATCAATAGCACACACAATAGTAAAAATGCATGGAGGAAACATAAAAATAACAAGCAACGAAACAAAAGGAACAAAAGTAATAATAAAAATATAGCTCATTTCAAAATGAGGGAAAAAGGGGACAGACCCCTTTTTCCCTCTAAATTTTTTTGATAATTCTAATCAGAAAGTTTGCTATAAAAAGCAATTGACCAAAGTCCTGCAATTCCTACAATTATATATATTATTCGGGTAAGAACAGATAAACTTCCAAAAAGCGTGTCAACCAAATTGAATTTAAATACTCCAATAAGAAGCCAGTTAATAGCACCAATTATAACAAGTGTAAGAGCAATACCATTTAAAGCTTTCATCTTTTAACCTCCTCTTTTTTCTTTATTTTGTTCTAAAAAAGTATATTTATTCATATTATTACAAAATTATTGATTTTTAAACATTTTTAAAATATAATTTTGTAAAAGATAGGAGAAAATTGATGTTAAAGAAAAATGAAGAATATATTGTAGATATAATAGATAATGGATTTCAAGGAGAAGGAATTGCAAAAATAGACGGAATAACTGTGTTTATAGACCAAGCAATAAAAGGTGAAAAAATAAAAATAAAAATTTTAAAAGTTCAAAAAAATTTTGCATATGGCAAGATTATTGAACTTATTAAAAAGTCTAAAACAAGAGTAGAAGCCGATTGTAGTACATACAATAGATGTGGTGGTTGCAATTTAAGACATATAGAGTATAAAGAAACACTAAATATAAAAAAATCTATTGTTCAAAATTGCATGAATAAAGCACTAAAAAAAGAAGTAAAAATAAATGACGTTATAGGAATGAAAAATCCACTTCATTATAGAAATAAACTTCAATATCCATTAGGAATGAATGAACAAAATAATCCGGTAATGGGAGTATTTTCTGCAAGAACACATAATATTATTCCAACAGAAAAATGTTTTATTCAAAACGAAAAATGTGAAGAAATAGCAAAAGATATATTTGAATTTATAAAACAAAACAACATATCTGTGTATAATGAAAAAATGTTAAAAGGAACAGTAAGACATATAGTAATAAGAATTGGAATAAAAACAAATGAGATTTTAGTAACATTAGTAATTAATGAAGATAAACTAGAAGATAAAAAATTAGTAGAATATATTACAAAAAGACATCCAGAAATAAAATCAATAGTTAAAAACTTTAACACAAAAAATACAAATGTAATATTAGGAGATAAGACAAAAGTAATATACGGAGATGGCTATATATATGATATTTTAGAAGACTATAAGTTTAAAATATCATCATTATCATTTTACCAAGTAAATCCTATACAAACAGAGATACTATATAATACTGCAATAAAATATGCTGGTGATAATTCAGATAAAACAGCGCTAGACCTATACTGTGGAATAGGAACAATAGGAATTTTTGCTGCAAAACACTTTAAAAAAATATATGGAATTGAGATTGTAGAAGAAGCAATAAAAGACGCAAAAGAAAATGCAAAAATAAATAAAATAGAAAATGCAGAGTTCTATGCAGGAGATGTAGAAGAAGTATTGCCTAAAATAATAGAAAAAGAAAATATAGAACCTAGCGTAGTTTTTGTAGATCCACCAAGAAAAGGCTTAGATAATAAAACTATAAAAGTCTTAAAAGGACTAAAACCAGAAAAGATAATATATATTAGTTGTAATCCATCAACACTTGCAAGAGACTTAGCCTTATTAGATGAAGACTACGATATAAAAGAAATACAACCAGTTGATATGTTCCCATTTACGAGCCACGTAGAAAATGTGTGCACTTTAAAATTATTTAATTAATTTAATTATGAGGAAAATTATAGAAAAAGTTATATTAAAAATAGTGTTAATGCTTTGTTAATAAAATTTATAGCAAATATAAAAGAAACAAAAAAAGAAAGGTGAAGTACAGAATATATAAAAAGCAAATAAAAGTATGCGTTATGTGTATAGGAATATTACTTGTTTTTTGGATATTTCTTAGAACAATAGCTTTTAGATATATTGCTAATTTATGTAAAGAATGATATAATATAAAATGAGTTTACCTAGATACAAGGTATAATGTGTATCATTTTAGGAGGAATTATGGTTCTTGCAGACACAATTATTCGGAAAATTGCTACAAATGCTAGAGCAATAAAAAGAAAAGTAAAGAAAGGAAAATCAGTTCCATGTATAGTGGAACTTAGCGAAGAACCGGGAGAAGTTCTGATTACACTATTAATGGAAAAAGAACAAGTTGAAGAAGCAGTTAATGAGGCTGTAACAAAAGTATTATTCCCAACAAAAAAATTTCAAGTAAAAAATATTGGTTATGGCAATGACCTGCTGTGGTTCATCGTAGAACCTTCTCCATAATTTCAAAAGACCGGTAAGAGGATAACTCTTACCGGCATTTTTTAATTAAGGGATGGACTATTAAGAAAAGATATAATAAAATAAAAAATATAATAATACATTTTTTAAAATTCATAAATAAATAATAAAGTAATATAATAAATACAGTATATGTTTAAGAATTTACTAGTAAAGGAAAAAATATGAAAAGAATTAATTTTAAAGAAAAGTATAAGATAATAGAAAAACTTTTTGCAAACATGAAAAAAGATCATGTAAGTGAATGCTCAGCAGAGTGTTCTTACTATACAATATTATCTTTTATACCATTTATAATTTTGGTAATAACATTAATACAATATACAAATATAGCACCACAAACATTATTTGAAGCAATATCAAAAATAATTCCATCAAGTATGAACGAAATGGTCTTAGGAATAGTACAAGAGGTATATTCAAAATCAATAGGAACAATTTCAATTTCTATTATATTTACTATTTGGACAGCAGGAAGGGGATTATTTGCATTAACAAAAGGATTGCAATTTGTTTATCATGTAAGCAGTGAAGATAAAGAATCATATATATATTTAAGAGTTAAAGCTATTATAGAAACAATAGTATTTATAATTCTAATAGTAGTAGGATTAGTTGCATTAGTGTTTGGCAATAGCTTAAGAAACCTTATACAAGAACACTTTGGAGGAATGAAAAACTATAACATATGGTCATCAATATTAACAGAAGTAGGATTTATATTTGCAACATTTCTAGTGTTTATTTTGATATATAAATTTATACCAAAAAACAAAGTCACATTTAAAAGTCAAATTTATGGAGCATTATTTGGAGCAATAGCACTTAATGTAATATCATTTATATTCTCTAAATATCTATATATTTTTAAAGGCTTTTCTATAACATATGGAAGTTTAACAACATTGATGTTAATTATGATGTGGACATATTCTTGCTTTTATACTGTATTTTTAGGAGCAGAATTAAACAAACTAATAAATAGCAAAAAAGTTTATAAAAAAGAAGCAAATAAATAAAAATGTAAATGTAGGGGACACAGGAAATCCACCTGCAAAATAAATAATTAATACGAATTAATTTTTTAAAATTAATAATAATATATTTAAGGAGGAACAAAAGATGGAAAGAAAAGTTAAAGTTGTACAAATAGGTACAGGGAAAATGGCAAAATATACAATGAGGTATGTTTTAGAAAAAGGTGGAGAAGTAGTAGGTGCAGTTGATGTAAATCCATCAGTTATAGGAAAAGACATTGGAGAAATAATTGGAGGAGAAAATTTAGGCGTAAAAGTAA
>CALYZR010000081.1 GCA_945610215.1 uncultured Clostridium sp.
TAAGTCTGCACAAATTGTATGCATTGCAAAGTTCCTCCAAAGCTATATTTTTCTAGGTCCATCTCCTATTTCTACTGCATAGAAATCTGCATCATAACCTATTTTATCTTTATAACCTTTTCCTACATTTTTTATAAAGTCGTCTACTTTATCTGTTTTTACTATACTTACTGCACATCCACCAAATCCTGCTCCTGTCATTCTTGCTCCTATTACTCCATCTTGTTTTAGACTTTCTTCTACAAGTGTATCTAGTTCTTTACCTGTAACTTCGTAGTCATCTCTTAAAGAATTATGTGATGCAATCATTAGTTCTCCAAGTAAATCTATTTTATTTTCTTTTAAAGCTTTTACTGCTTTTATTGTTCTTTGATTTTCGTATACTGCATGTTTTGCTCTTTTTTGTCTTGTTTGGCTTTTTATTAAGTCTTTATTTGCTTCAAACTCTTCTTCTGTAAGTTCTCCTAATGATTTTATATCTAGTTTTTGTTGCAATTCTTTTAAAGCTTCTTCGCATTCTGCTCTTCTTTCGTTGTATTTAGAATCTCCTAATCCTCTTTTTTTGTTTGTGTTCATTATTACTATTTTTGAATCTTCTAATTTTACTGGTGCATATTCATATTTTAAATTAGATGTGTCTAAAAATACTGCACAGTCTTTTTTTCCATTTGCAATTATAAATTGATCCATTATTCCACAATTTACACCTATATATTTGTTTTCTGCTTTTTGTCCTAGTAAAGCTATTTTTGTCATGTCTACATCTAAATTAAATAAGTCTTTTAATACAAATCCTGTTAATACTTCTATTGAGGCAGAAGAAGAAAGTCCTGCTCCATTTGGTATTGTTCCAAAATATAGTATATCAAAGCCTTTATCTATGTTAAAGCCTTCTTCTTTCATGGCCCAAATCATTGATTTTGGGTAGTTTATCCAATTTTCGCTTTTATTATATTTTAAATCATCTATTGTAGATTCTAATACTCCTAAATTTTCAAAATTCATCGAATATAATCTTATTTTGTTGTCATCTCTTTTTCTGGCAACTGCATATGTTCCCATTGTTAATGCACATGGAAATACATGTCCTCCATTGTAGTCTGTATGTTCTCCTATTAAATTAACTCTTCCTGGCGCAAAATATTCTTTAATGTTTCCTTCGTTTCCAAATAATTCTTCAAATTTTGTTTTAATTTTCTCTTTCATTTTTTCCTCCAAATAATATAAAATTTAAAATTATAATTTATTCGTTAAAATTTGAATATCATATTTATATATTTATAATGGCATTTTATCACAAAGATTATTTTATAATCAACTAGTTATATAAATTTATTTTATTTAACTGGATATGCTATAGTTTCAGGTCCTTCTTTTTTTACTTTAGTTCTTTTAATAATTCTATTAATGCTTTCTCTCTGTGTGTATGTTTTAGTTCTTCTTCAGTTAACTCATTCATAACTTTTCCTTCAAACTCGTCTGGCATAAACACCGGTCCATATGTAAGTTTTCCCATTGGTCCCGGAATAGTTGCTATTTTTCCTTTTGTTTCTCCTCTTGCTACTATTGTTTTTTTGTTTTTTAATATTGCTGTTAATACACAAACAAATTTGGCTGTTCTTTTTTCTTTTGGTACATCTTTTAATTCTGTTAGCAGTTTGTTTATTGCTACTTCTTGTGGTGCATGGTCCCCCGCATATCTTGCACTATGTACCCCTGGTCTTCCATTTAGTGCATCTACACATAATCCTGCATCGTCTGTTATAATTGTTTCATTTATATTGTTTCTGTTGCAAAAATCTTTTATTGCTTTTGCTTTAATTAAAGAGTTTTCTTCAAATGTTTCCCCATTCTCATCTATTTCTTTGTTAAAACCGATATCTTTTAAAGAAATTATTTCTACATCAATATTATTATTTTCAAAAAATGTTTTTACTTCTTGTAATTTTGCTTTATTACTACTTCCATATATTATTTTCATTTTACTTTCTCCTTTTTAAAGTCCTTAAAAAATCTTTTTGTTCATTTGTTATTCTATATGATTCTATCGCTTTTTGAATTCCTTTGTTATATGTAAAATCATCTATTTTTGTTGTTTTTAAAAATTCTAGTGCTTTATTATAGTATTTTATTAAACAAATAGAAATTGCCCATGCATTTGCCATTTGCACATAATATTTATCTGATTTTATATTATCTAATATTTTTAATACTTCGTCTATATATTGGTCATTTATATAATAGTCCAAAAGCATTACAATAGCGAAACGCACTTCATACTCTTGTTTTGATTTTAAATATTGTTTTATTAGTTCAAACATTTCATATGGATATTTTTTTGTTATTTTTAGTCCAGAGCAAAAGACATCGCAAACAGCCCAGCTGTTTATTTTAGGTATAAATTCTTTTATTTGCTTTATTACTTCTTCTATTGGTGCTTTTGTTTGAAATCCTATTAACATTCCTTGAATTACTAATTCTTCATAATATTTATCTTCTATTTTTATGTCTTCCAAATTGTTATTTTTATATAGTTCTTTTGCATACTCTCGTAATTTTGGAACTTTAACTCCAATTATGTAATCTAAATTTGGACATAAGCTACTATGAAATTCTTTATATTTTAAATCTTGAATTTCAAATAAATATTGCATGATTTTGTTTTCCATAATTTCTCCTATTTGTTAGAACTAGTTTATTTTTGTTTTGCTAATATTAGTTTCAAAATTCTTTATAATTTTATCATAGCAATTTTTAATTTACAATAAAAAAATATATAGAAAAAATAGGCAAAAATGCCTATTTTTTTCTAATAAAAATTACAAATTATCCGCAACAGCTTTTCTTACAAAATATACTTCATCTTCTGACAATTCCTTCATTATTTTATCAGTTACATTTGGATTGTATGGAACAGCCGCTCGTACGCTAGGTTTTTTATCACTAGCTAGCTTTTCCATTGTTGAAATCCATATGCTTGGATTTTTTGCAACAGCTTCCTTCACATACCATCCATCGTCTTCTGACAAACACGCCAAATCTTCTGGTAATGTGTTTGGATTTCCTGCCACCGCAGTTCTTACAAGGGTACTTTTATCCTTTGCAAGCTTTGATAATATTTGAGGTGATATTTTTGAGCTTGTTGCTACAGATGCTCTTACCCTTTCGTCTTCATCATCTACAAGTCTTGTTAGAAGCTCCTCATACGTTATTTTGGGATTAGTAATTTTCATTATTGTTTCCTCCTAAAACTAGTTTGTTTTACAATCACAGTAATGTTAAAAAATTTCATTACTGTTATGATGCTGACCTCAAAATGTAAAACGGATTTGTATTTGTTTTGCAACTATATTATTTTAACATAAATTATGTAAATTTGCAACAAAATGAGGGAAAAAGGGGACAGACCCCTTTTTCCCTCAAAAATTCATTTTTCTTTTATTTTTTAACATATTCGTTTAATTCTTTTGTTTTGAAGTTTAGTTCTCCTATTTCTGCTGTTGGTACAAAGCCTGGTCTCGCATTTATTACGTCTGGTATTCTGTTTACTACTGTTGCACATGTTAGTTCTACTGTTGCTGGTCTTGCAACTGTTATTGTTGTATCTGGTTCTCCATATACTGTCCACTCATTTTTGTCGAAGTCTTCTTTTGAATATACTTTTCCTATGCATTCTGATTCTATTGTTATTCCTTCATTTGTTTCTGTTGTAACTATTGCGCTCATTCCTGTTGCATCTCCTGCTTTTACTGTTACTCCTAATGTTTCTGAATAAATATCTTCTTTGTATGTTGTTGGAACTGTTACTTGTGTTTGTGATTTTATTGTTAGTCCTAATTTATCGCATAACCATCCATTTGTATTCCACATATATGATGGCAAGTATTCTCCACTTTCTATGATTTTTTGTCTTTCTTCGTCACTGATTTTATCAACTGATGCAACTTGCTTGTCAAATTCTTCTAGTGTTAACCCTGCTCCATGTGCATTTGCAAGTGCTATTCCATAGTCTTCTACATTGTAGCTTGAGCTTCCTTTTATTTTTGTTATTTTTTGAGTTGACCCACAAATACTTGTTATTAATTGTCCCCAATATATGTCTTGGTAGCCAGTTCCTGCAATTGTACATCCTGTTTGTTTTGCTAATTCATCTATTTTTTTAGTTAAATTTGGATTGGAGTTCCAAGAATAAAACGCTTCTTCACAAGTTGAAACTGCATTTATTCCTAATTTTGCACATAGCATAAGTGGTTCTTCTACATCTTTTAATAAACTCATTGTTTCTACTACGCATATGTCTGGTTTTGTTTGTTTTAGCATTTCTTCTGCATTTTTTAAGTCTGTTACTTTTACTCCTAAGTTTTCTCCTCCAATTATTTCTCCAATATCTTTTCCTATAACTGCTGGATTTACATCAACTGCTCCTACTATTTCTCCACCTTTTTCTAAAACATACCTCATTGTATAT
>CALYZR010000082.1 GCA_945610215.1 uncultured Clostridium sp.
TCTACTGATCTCTGAAATTTCTTGCTCACGACTTGCATTTCTTTTTCCTGAACCTTGTATTAATTGTAAGTAATCTATAACTATTAATCCAATATTTTTTTCTAATTTTAATTTTCTACATTTTGCTCTTATTTCTGTTACTGTTATACCAGGTGTATCATCTATGTATATTGGAGCTTCTGAAAGAGGTCCAAGTGCTGTTGCAAGTTTTACCCAATCATCTTCTTCTATTTTTCCCGTTCTTATTTTATTACTATCTACCATTGCTTCACTACATAAAATTCTGTTTACCAACTGGCTTTTTGACATCTCCAAGTTGAATATAACAACTGGTACTTTTGCTTGTACTGCTGCATTTGTTGCAATATTTAGTGCAAAAGCAGATTTACCCATAGCTGGTCTTGCAGCAACTAATACTAAATCTGAATTGTGAAGTCCGTGCCGTTTTATAATCTAAATCTGCAAATCCTGTTGGGATTCCTGTTATTGGCTCTTTTTGATTATATAATTTTTCTATTTCTGCAAATGTTTCTACTAATACTTCTTTTAATGGTGTATAGCCTTTTTGGTTTTTTCCTTGTGCTATTTCGAAAATCTTTTTTTCTGCTTGATCCATTATTGTGTCTAAATCTTCTGTCTCTGCATAGCCTAAGTCAATTAATTCATTTGATGTTTTTATTAATTTTCTTAGTATAGATTTTTCTTCTACAATTCTTATATACTTTTCTACATTTGCTGTTGTAGGAACTTTATCTGGTAAAACAGCCAAATATTCTAATCCTCCAACTGCCTCAAACTTTCCAAGTGATATCAATTCTGCTTTTACTGTTATTATATCTATTGGCTCTGCTCTGTTATACAAATTTGTTATGGCTTCATATATTGTTTTATTATCTTGCCTATAAAAATCATCTGGTTTTAAAACTTCTATACTGTCAACTACGGCATCTTTATCTGTAAGCATACTTCCTATTACAGCTTGTTCTGCTTCTATGTCGTGTGGTGGTACTTTTCCTAATTCCATACTTTGCCTCCTTTGCTAATGTATAGGGACAAAGCTTATCTTTGAAGATAGTCTTTGTATGAAAAGCTATGTCCCTACTGAACATCTGGTGATGTTAGCATTCTTTATACTCTACTCTTTTTATTCTGGTTGTATGTCTACCGTTAATTTTGCTGTTATTCCTTCTCCAAATTTTACGTCTACGGAAAATCTTCCTATATTTTTTATTGTTTCTTTTAAAACAATTTTCTTTTTATCTATATCTATATTTTGTTTGTTTTTTAATTCTTGTGAAATCTCTTTTGCTGTTATTCCACCAAATATTTTTCCATTTTCCCCTGCTTTTACTTTTAAGTTTAATGTTATATTGTTTATTTTCTCTGCTTGTTTTTTAAACTCTTCTACTTCTAAACTTTTTTTATGTGCTTGAGAAGCTTTTTTTGCCTGTAATTTTAAAAGGTTATCCTTTGTTGCCTCTAATGCTAGTTTCTTTGGAAATAAAAAGTTTCTTGCATAACCATCATTTGCATTTATAATTTCATCTTTTTTTCCTACATTTTTAATATCTTGTAATAATATAACCTTCATACATATGCACCTCTTTAAATTTTTTCATATTGTATCATAGTTTTTTTATAAATACAACTTTTATATGGCTTATCCTTTATAATATAAGTGTAGCTTGTCCTTTATAATATAGAATTTATATAGAATTCTGTCGTTTTTTGTAAGCTTCGGGGAAAAAGGGGCCAGACCCCTTTTTCCCCATTTTCCTCAAAAAGCTTGCTCTAATCTATTGTTGTGCTTGTTCTTCCTGTTCCTACTACGTCTTCTTGAAGTGAACGCCATGTATTACATCCAACTATTCCATCTGCTGCTAATCCTCTACTTCTTTGATAGTTTCTTACTGCTTCTTCTGTTCTTCCTCCAAATATTCCGTCTAGTCCTCCTGTTTTATATCCTAATGTGTTTAAATCGTCTTGTGCTATTAGCACATACGTACTTATACTGCCTCTTTTTATTAATGGATATCCTGCTGTGCCACATGCTGGTCTTCCAAAACGTTTGTCAAAATGAACCCATGTAGGTGTTAAGCTTTGTGGTTCTACATATGTCCACACTCCGCGAATTATTTGCTGTATTCCATAGCCTATTTCTTTGTGCTGTACTTAACCTTTGACCTGTATCAAACGCAACTCCTGCGTAGTGTTGACTTTGTGAACCATGTCCTCCTTCCCATGGTCTTTTAAATGCAAATCCTACTGGAATTGGTGCTCCAAATAAATACCTTGTTGTATTAAAACTTTGCATTGCTCTTTTTGTTGTCCAAAGTGTTGGACTTTTGCTTGAACCTCTAAATTCTCCAACAGTTAACGTTCTATTTGCATTGTATGGCATAGCCTCATTCTCATTTCTATAATAATTTTCCATTCTATTTGTATCATTATTAAATACTATTATTCTTGCCATAAAAAACCTCCATAAAATATATCTCTTTATATTTTATGGAGATTTTTATTTTTTGTGCCAAAATTCCCCGTCCCTTTTGGCATTTGTTAGCATGGCCTTTCTGCCAAGCTAATCAAATATCTATAACTTTGCGTAAGCTATGCTCACGCAAAACTTCTTTTTTCTAAATTTTGCAAGTTTTTAATTTTTATTCTTCTTTATGTCTGCCTTGTGTTCTACAGCTTTCAGCTTTACTTTATATAAAGTGTGAAGCGTGAACAAACGTCGCCGTAGAAATAGGTCGGAACGATGTTGGTGCGGTACGAAGCTGGATAGTTATAGCTGAAATAGCCACCGCGACCAGCACGCTGGAAGGTGCTGAATGCCTCAGCTGTCCAATCCGTTCCGTTTGTCCTTAAATCATATATATTATATATTTCATCTTTTTTTCCGCTAGCATTTGTTGATTCAGCTGATTTTACCACTGCGCCTTGTGTACTTCCTCCCCATCCTGAGTAATTTATTTTTCTACTAGCAAAATATTCTATCATTTTATCCCATTGCTGTCCCCATATCATATTTGTTTGGATATAATCATTGTTTCCTATTACATTACTATTTCTTTGTGTATTGTATAATCCATACCATCTTGTTTTCTTGTCATTTGTCTGTGGAATACTTTTATCTGCTGTTAATACTGTTGTATCTGCTTTAGTTCCTATTTCATTGTTTTTATCTATTGTTGTTTCATATCTTCCTATATAAAATCCATCATATTTATTTACACTTGCTACCATTTCTTCATAATGTGTGCTATATGCAAAATCTGTAGTGTAATTATAAAAAGGTGTACTTTCATCTTTCATTCCATATAATTCTGTTAATATTTTTTGGCTATCATATTCTGGTTTTGGATCTAATGTACTCGAGTTCCATGTACTAGTTAGTTCTTTTGGCTCTGAATCATTATATGGATTTACAAGGTCTTGACTTACTGGTATCCATACAAATTCATTTCCTTTACCGTCTTTTATTACTACTCCTTTTTCTATTGTATTTTCTCCTTCTACTAAAGATACTTGAAATCCTTTTGGTAATGGTATTATTTTATTTGTTGTTTGTTCTTTTATTGCTGTTACATTTTCATTTTTTACTGTTTCTGTTGGCCAAGCTGCTACCCTTTCTTCATCTGTTGCTACCGTCCAATCATCTGGTAATTTTGGATTGTTATTTAAGTAATCCTCCATTGACGCATATACTATCCCATCTATTTCAACTTCTTCACCAGATAATGCTATTTCTTTGTTTCTTTCTGTTTCTGTTCCTTTTGCTGCTTCTTTTGCTGTTGTAAACAATCCTCCATTTAATGCTACGCTTACTGTTACTCCTACTAGTATTAGCATTACTATTATTGTAATTATTAGGGCTATTAATGTGATTCCGTTTTGTTTTTTCATTCGTTTTTCTCCTTCCTTTTTTACAAGTCTAGGTTAAACCTGCCTCTTACATTTTTCGTTATCCTTAATTAATTTTGTTTTTTTATTTTCAATATCTTCTATATATAGCATTCCTTTTACTTTTTCTTTTATTCTCACTAATAATATTTATTTTTCAAAGGTCTGCTATTCTTATAGAATTTATTTTATGAAAACATTGTATTATATCTTTTGCTTTTAGTCAATTTTTTATTTGTTGTTTTATACAATTGTTATTATATTAACTTTTATTATTTCTTTCCCATCTTTTACTTTTCTTATATATTTTTTGGTTTCTTCTATTTTAATATAATATCTTTCTCTATGCCTTTATATAGACAATCCCGTTCACACCTTCTACTTACCAATTTATTTCCTACCCATGTAGGTGTTAAGCTTTGTGGTTCTACATATGTCCACACTCCGCGAATTA
>CALYZR010000083.1 GCA_945610215.1 uncultured Clostridium sp.
GATAAGCCTAAAGATAATATTTATGTATATCCTCCTGATGATTCATATGTTCCTACTTCTACAATATTTTAAGAAAAAGTATGGGCTCTTAGGACGTTACCCATACTTTTTTTACAAAATTAATTATTTAGTAAGCATAATACATTATTTTCTATCAAGTATAGTTTTTACTATTCCATTATCTATCATCGTTTCAAATACATTTTGTAAAATTATTAAAACTATTGGACCTATAAATAGTCCTATTATTCCAGAAAATTTAAATCCTGTATACATTGCAATTAAAGTAAATACTGGATGAATTCCTATGTTGTTTCCTACAATTCTTGGCTCTAGCAATTGATGAACTATAAGTATTATTACATATAGTATAAATATTGCCATTCCCAATTTCAAATCTCCGTTTACAGCAGATATAATTGCCCATGGAATCATTACTGTACCAGATCCGAAGTATTGGAAGTGCATCTACAAATCCTATTCCGAAGTGCTGCTAAAAATGGATATGGAACATTTAAACCACAAATCTTAAAAATATATAATCCTACCAATACTTCTATAAAAGATATCAATATTAGTGTTGCCTCTGCTTTTAAATATCCTCCTAATGTAGAAATTAGCTTTTTTAAATGAAACCCAAATTTCTTTACCCAAAGCTTTGGAAAATGATGTTCTAATTGGTCTAGCATATATAATTTGTCTACACATATAAAATATGTTGAAAGTATTGTAATTACTATATATATTCCTATTATAGGAAGTGAAGTTATATTTTGAAGTATTGACGTTAAGAAATTACTTATCCACTTTGTTAAAAATTCTAAAAAATTACTAGTTGCATTTTGAACTATTGAAACTACTTGTTTTGGTATTTTTATTTTTTCAAAGTCTATACTATTTATATACCTCTGTAACTGAATATATATTTTTTCTATATATATGTTTAGACTTTGTAGCAAATTAGAAGACTCTGTAATTAATGTAATTACACCCCAAACAATTAGCGTTATTAAAATTGTAAAAATACATACTAAAGCAATTATGGCACTTGTTTTTCTTGTTAATTTTGTAGTTTTATTAATAAATTTTATAAGTGGTTCTATTAATAGAGATATAATAAACCCTATTAAAAATGGCATATAAAATAAAGCTAGTTTAAAAGATAAATAAATTGCTATAAGTGTGAGAATTAGTATTAATATTTTCTTTAATACCTTTGTAAAATATCCCATATCTATTACCAATTTTTATCACATCCCTAAAACAAGCTTGTACTATAATTATATGTAAAAAATAGGTAATTATTCGTTATTAAATTTTATTAATTTATTTTTGGGAAAATTAAAATTTGAATTAAAATATTAAAGATTTAAAATTATTTATATATTTGTCCTCTATTATCTGCTTTAGTTATTAAAATGATAAGTTCATTTTGATTTGTTTCATAAATTATTCTATAACTGCCGAACTCGAAGTCTATATTGACTATTATTACCAGATAATTTTTTTATATCTCCATTTGGTAAATTATAAATAGCTTTATAAATTCTTATCCTTTGTATTTTATCTTGCTTTTCAATAAATTTTAAAGCTTTGGGTCTAATTTTTATCTTGTAAGTCATCTATAGTCAATCCCTCTCTTTTTAATAGTTCTTCAAAAGATACAGAGTTTTTTAATTCTTTTTCTTTAGTATCTTTGTTTTCTTTTAAATAGTCTAAATACATTACTTTTTCAGTAATATCCATATTTTCCAGAATAACAGCTGAATCTAATTTTAAAAGTTCAGAATCAATTGCTTTTTCCATTAAGACCTTAATTGAAGTTAAGCATTCCATGTTAAGCCTTGGTGTCATTTTTATAACATCTTTTATAGCTTGAATTTGTGCATCAGACATAAATAATCCTCTCCTTTTTTATTAAGATATAATTATTATAACAAAATTGGAAAGATATTACAATACAAATTAATGAATAGTAAATGAAGATTTTTTGTTGATGCCAACAAAAAATTAACGTACATTATTCACTCCTCACTCTTAACTATTCACTAATTTGTTTAATCCATTACATTAAAAATATCTAGGTCTTGGTGGTGGCGGACCCATTGGTGGTCTCCCTGGTCTATTTGGTGACACACCAGGTCCCATTATTGGTGGTCTCCCTCCACCTGGTGGAAATGGTGGTCTCATATGAGGTCTATTAGGTCTTCCCAATTCTCTTAATATTAAAATTCTTATTAAATCTCTAAGCAAAAAGTTGTTTTGCCTCGTTTCTCTTAGTGGTTGTTCTGGTTCTTTTGCATTAGGATTTATAACATCCCCATTTTTTAACTGAATCTCTGCTCTTTGAACAGATTGTTGTTCTTCTGGTTCAACATTTCTATATATATCATCTGTCATTTGCTCTAATAAATCTTTAGTAATTTCTCGATTAGAATTCATATTACAGACTTTACATACCATTGGATATATGATTTTATATATTTCTGGATAAAATTCTGTTAGATCTTGTGTTGGACGTTCTGCAACTGGCATCTCGTCTACATAAGTATACATATCTTCTTGTGCATCTGTATATGTATAGTTTCTGTCTGCATATGGCGAATATCCAAGTACGTTTCTCATGTATTCTTCATAGTTTTGATAATTCATAAATAAACCTCCTATTTTTTGCATGTTACATTATATGCATCAAAATAGTTTTTATTGCAAAAAATGAAGATTATATTTTATTACAATTTATTTACTATTTGTTTGAATTTATTTCCTCTTTCTTCAAAGTTCTTAAACATATCAAAACTTGCACTAGCTGGTGAAAATAGAATAACATCACCTTTTTTGCTTACTTCTTTTGCTTTTTCTGCAGCTTCCTGTAAAGTATTTACTTTATATATTGATAATTCTTTTTCTGTTGCTGTAAATTTTAGTTCATATGTTACTGCACTATATATTTTGTTTGCTGTTTGTCCTAATAATATTAAACTCCCTACGTTTTCAATAATTGGTTTCGCAATTGGTGTGTAATCTAAATGTTTGTCATAACCACCTGCAATTAAAACGATATTTTCATCGAAAGATTTTAATCCTGCTATGGTTCTTGTTGGACTAGATGCAATTGAATCATTATACCATTTAGCTCCATTTATTTCTTTTATAAATTCTAGTCTATGCTCTACTCCTGGAAATTCACTTACTGCTTTTGCTTGTATTTCTACACTTGCAAATCTTTTTGTTGCAGCTACTGCGGCACATATGTTTTCTGCGTTATGTACTCCTCTTAATTTTATATTTTTAGTATTTACTATATGTCTTCTTAATCCACTTTCACAATCTTTTATAATTCCATCGTCTAAAATAATGCCATTTTCTAATTTTTCTTTACTACTAAAATATATAACATTTCCCTTTGCTTCTTTTGCAAATTTTCTTGTTATATCATTGTCATAATTTAATACAAGCAAATCATTTTCATTTTGCATTTTAAAAATATTTGCTTTTGCTTCTTTATACTCATCATATGATTTATGTATGTCTAAATGATTAGGAGTAACATTTGTAATTACTGCAATTTGTGGGCTTACCTTCATTGTCATTAATTGAAAACTACTCAATTCTAATACTACATGGTCTTCTGGTTGCATATCTTTTATTTTTGTAAACAATGGTATTCCAATATTTCCACCTAAATAGCAATTCAATCCTTGTTCTTTTAAAATTTGATATATTAATGATGTAGTTGTAGTTTTTCCATCGCTTCCTGTCACAGCAATAGTTGTACCTGGACACATTTCTAGTACCAACTCAATTTCAGAAGTAAGTATAGCTCCTCTTTTTACTTCTGCTTCTATTTGTGGTGTATCTGGCCTGCAAGAAGGGCTTCTAAATATCACATCAAATCCTACTAATTTATTTAAATAATTTTCTCCAAAAGAAAATTTTAATTTGTGTTCATATATTTTATCTATAATGCTTTTATCTAGATTTTCAACATCCTTGTTGTTAAATACTGTTATATCTGCTCCTAAATCATATAATTCATCTATTAAAGGAATATTACTTACTCCTAATCCAATTATTGCAACTTTTTTCCCTTTTATGTAATTATTAAAATCTTCTAATTTTTCATTTACAAATTTCATAAAATCTCTCCTTTATATTTTTTACAACATCTCGTTTCTTTTGTAATTTGTTTTTTCCTATAGGTTCTATTACATAATCAAAATATTCATTATTATTTTTATCATATATTGCAAAATATACTGTATTTAATTTATTACTATTATTTTTTAAATCTTTTTTTCCTAGTTGTCCAGTTATTCCTATTCCCCAATCTGA
>CALYZR010000084.1 GCA_945610215.1 uncultured Clostridium sp.
AAAAAAGGAATTAATAAAAATAATCCTATATACATTTCTATGTACCAAGAATATCTTGTCCCATCAAAAGATAATAAATTCTTTATAAACATAATAATACTAATTTCTTCATGCAGATACAATTTAGAAAAAATAAAATATATAACAGAACAAATTAGATATATTATAAGAGTCTTAAATAAGCCTTTATAGTACTTTTTAGATATTGGTTTTTTATTCATTAAATATCCTGTTAATGTGATAAACATAGGAACGCATATAATAAAGAATGATCTAAATATACACATAATAAACATTCTTTTTCCTGAGACCATTTGGGAATAAAATCCTGAGTTTAAAAAGAAGTGAATGCCAGCAAGACAAAACAAAGAAAATATTCTTATTAAATCCAATCTAGAATCTCTTTTGCATAGTTTTTCCATAAATATCTCCTTTATGATTTTAGTTAAAATAGAAAATTATTTTTCCAATAGTATTTCACAAATATCTCGTGTTGAATTTTTCTTTGCCAAAAGTCTTGCATTAATTTTCATTTTTTGTAATTTTCCCGGGTTATTTAATATTTTATATAATTCTTCTTCTATTTTATTGTGTTTTTTTAGCCAAACAGCTACTCCTTTTTGTTCTAAAAATTCTGCATTTTCTTCTTCTTGACCAGGTATTGGGTTAATAACAATAATTGGCAAGCCAGAAGCTAAACTTTCTGTTGTAGTAAGACCACCTGGTTTTGTTATTACTAAATCCGAAATACTCATAAGTTCTGGAATTTTATTTGTATATTTAATAATTTTTACATTTTCATTAGAATTTGTTTCTTCTACTAATTCATCAAATTGTTTTTTCATTTTATCGTTTTTTCCAGATATAGCAATTACTTGTAAATTAGAGAAGTTTTCTATTATAGATTTAAGCATATTGAAAACTTTGTCTTTTCCAAAACCTTGCTCACCACCGGCAAAAAATAGTATAGTTTTTTTATCTAGACTTAAACCAAATTCAGATAGTATATTTTCTTTATTATAATGGGCTAAAAAACGATTAGATAAAGGAATTCCAGTTACTTTTATTTGTGTTTCTTTTATTCCTCTATTAATTAAATCATCCTTCATACCATCATGTGCAACAAAAAAATAGTCTACATATGCAGGGTACATAAGCCATTGGCTATGTGGTGCATAATCTGTAATAACAGTTGCAATTTTGCAGTTTATTTTTTTCTTCTTTTTTAAAATTGCACACATATGACTAGCAAAGGGATGTGTAGAAATAATTAAATTAGGTTTATATTCTTGTAAAAGTTTGTTTAATTTAATAGACATTAATTTTTGAGTTTTATCATTCATTTTTGCAACAGCGCCTTTTTCAGCACCATAATATACTTTTTTCCAAATCCAATGTGCATTTTTTGCCATGTCAGAATATGCTTTTGTAGTTACTTTGTTTAGAGCTTTGTTAATATATTCAATACAATCAACCATTTCTGTTTTATAATCTTTACAATTTGAATCTATATATTCTTTTATACTTCGTGCGGCAGATAAATGACCACCACCGGTATGAGCCATAAAATATTAAAATTTTTTTCATAAAAACCTCCACAGAAGACAATTTATTTCAAATTTCAACATAAAATTAGTTTAACCTATTATATCATAAAAATTTATAAAAAAAGTATAATTTTACAAAAAAGAATACAAACTATGTTTGATGATGAAAATTGGAATTTATAATAAATAGGAGGAAGCTTTGAAATCAATATTATATATCTTTATAACAATAATTTTGGCAATCTGTTTAATATATTTTTCCACAAATTTAGGAAATAATAAAGTCGTTGCAGCAACAGGAAGTTCTACATCTGATGTGCAGTTAATTGCTAGAGCCATAAATCGGAGAAGCAAGAGGAGAAAGCTATGAAGGTCAAGTTGCAGTGCGGAGCTGTTATATTAAACAGGGTAAAACATGCGGATTTTCCTAATACAATTGCAGGCGTAATTTATCAACCTGGTGCATTTACAGCAGTTTCAGATGGACAAATAAATCATCCAATTAGTGAAGATTCAACAGTGGTAAAAGCAGCACAAGACGCAATAAATGGATGGGATCCAACAAATGGATGTGTATATTATTTTAATCCAAATACAGCAACTAATAAATGGATTTGGTCAAAAACAATTGTTAAGACAATTGGAAAACATCATTTTTGTAAGTAAAGGAGAAAAAACATGAATAAATATTTAGAAAACATGAAAAAAAATTATCTTTATGGAATTTTAATAGTATTACTAATTGTTAGTATTATTTTAGGATATTTTTTATATAAAGAAAAAAAAGAATATGCCATTACCACTCAAAATCAATATAATTTTGCTTTATACGAATTAATAGATTATGTACAAGATTTAGAAAACTATTTAGCAAAAGCAACAATTACAAGTACTCCGGAACATGGAGCAGAAACATTGACAAAAGTATGGAGAGAAGCAAATTTAGCACAAGTTTATTTAGCACAATTACCTATATCTAGCAATGAACTTTCTAATACTTCAAAATTTTTAAATCAAGTAAGCGAATATAGTTATTCACTTTCAAGAAAAAATATATATAATGAAGAACTTTCGCAAGAGGACTTAGATAATTTAAAAGAATTACATGAGTATAGCAAAGAATTAAAAAATACACTAAACCAACTTGCAACAGATATGAATGAGCGGAAGAATAAGTTGGAAGGAGTTAACAAAAGACACAAAAAATGCTTTTGCACAACAAGTTGATAACTTATCTGCAGCTACATTTAGCAATATAGATGAAAATTTTGGAGAGTACGCAGGATTAATATATGATGGAGCTTTTTCGGAGCATATAGAGAGCGCTGAAAAGAAAGGACTTACAGGAGAAGAGATTGATGAAGAAAAAGCCAAACAAATAGCGAAAGAATTTATAGGCGAAAATAGAATAAAAGAAATTAATTCTAATGGATTAATAGAAAATGGAAATATTCAAGTTTATGATTTTAATGCAAAGATAGATGATGGTGGAAGTAATGATTTAACAATATCAATAGCAAAAAAAGGCGGACACATTGTAAATATGAATTTTGATAGAGAAGTAAAAACAGAAGTAATAAGTCAAGAAGAAGCAAATGAAAAAGGAAAAGAATTTTTAAATTCAAGAGGAATATCAGATATGAAACCAACTTATTATTTAAAAGAAGGAGGAATTGTAACAATAAATTATGCATATGAACAAGATGGAGTAACAATTTATCCAGATTTAATAAAATTAAAAGTTGCATTAGATAATGGAGAAATATTAGGTGCGGAAACAACTGGATACTTAAATAATCATACTGAAAGGTCTTTTCCAACGGCAAAAATATCTATGGAACAAGCAAAAAGTAAATTAAATAAAAATTTAGAAATTACCAGCGAAGGATTAGCAATTATTCCAACAGAATGGAAAACAGAAATATTGTGCTATGAATTTAAAGGAAAAATAGATGATACAGATTTTCTTGTTTATACAAATGTGGAAACAGGCAGAGAAGAAAATATACTTGTCATTATAGATACACCAAACGGAGTATTAACGCAATAAAAAAGAAAAAATTTCTAAAATAAAAAAACTTTTTTTGCAAATAATATAAGTAGAAAAGTGGAAAAACATTTTTCTAAAAGGAGGATTTTAAGATGGCAAGAAGTAAAACTTTAATGTCTGAAAATCTTAAAGAAGAAATTGCAAAAGAATTAGGAGTATATGAAAAAGTAAAAAACGATGGTGGATGGGGCAACGTATCTGCAAAAGATTGTGGTAGCATGGTTGCAAAAGCAATTGAAATAGCAAATAGAAAAGCATAACAAAAAAGACGGATTTATTTATCCGTCTTTTTAAATACAAATAATTTACTAAATATATAGTTTCCTATTACAACAGCTACTTGAGCAACTAATGTAAATATTACTACATATAAATCTGAATTTAGTTTTAATAATGTTACAAAGAACCACATTATAAACATTTCCAATAATAATGTTGCAATTCTTGCTACTACAAAACTTATAAATTCTTTTAACTTATTTTGATTTTTGCTCTCAAATACAAATTTTCTATTTGTAAAATAAGCAAAGATTACTGCTACTATCCATGAAATTATTATAGCAATTTGCAACTGAAATCCATTAGTTGGATCAAGTATTGTAAATAATAAAATATATTTTGTTATTAAATTAACAAGAGTTGTTAATACTCCAAAAATTAAATAATTAATTATTTCTTTATATTTAATAT
>CALYZR010000085.1 GCA_945610215.1 uncultured Clostridium sp.
ACCAAGTGTAAAAAGAAAGAAAAAATCAGAAGCAGCAAGAAAAAGAAAATTTTAAAAAAGTATTAAAGGTGGAAGGTTAAAGGAAAAGGCTTTTCACCTTTTTTGTTTGAAGGAGGAAAGTGTATGTTAAAAGAAAAATTAATGGAAGACCTAAAAGAGGCAATGAAAGAAAAAGAAATATTAAGAAAGAATGTTGTTCAAATGATAAGAGCATCAATTTTACAAGTAGAAAAAGATAAACAAATAGAATTAAATGATGATCAAATATTGGAGATAATTGCAAAAGAAGCTAAAAAGAGAAAAGAATCTTTAGCAGATTATGAAAAAAGCGGAAGAGAAGACTTAATAAACCAAATAAAAGAAGAAATAAAAATAATAAACAAATATCTTCCAGAACAAATGGGAAAAGAAGAAATAGAAAAAATAGTAAAAGAAATAATAGAAGAAACAGGAGCAACATCAATAAAAGATATGGGAAAAGTAATGAAAATTGCAAAAGAAAGAATAGGAACAAGAGCAGATGGTAAAGATATAAGTGATGCAGTTAAGAAAATATTGGCATAAATAAAATAAAGAAGGAGATATTATAAATGGCATATATAACAAAAGAAATAAAAAAAGGTATAAAGTTGCATTGCATAGAAACAGATAAATTTAAAACAAATTTATTAGCAATGTTTATAACACTACCATTAACAAGAGAAAATATTACATTTAATAGTGTTATACCAGCTGTTTTAAAAAGAGGTACAGCCATACTAAAAACACAAGAAGAGATTTCAAGAAAGTTAGAAAATATGTATGGGGCAACATTTGATTGTGGTATAGAAAAAATAGGAGATAATCATGTAATAAAATTTTATTTAGAAGCACTAAATGATAATTTTATTCCAAAAGAAGCAAATCAAAATTTATTAAGAGAAAGTGTTGAACTTCTACTAGATATAATATTAAACCCATTAGTAGAAAATGATGCATTTAAATCAGAATATGTTAGTTCAGAAAAGGAAAATATTAAAGTTTTAATAGAATCAAAAATAGACAACAAAGATGCATATGCATTTAACAGATGTATAGAAGAAATGTATAAAGGCAAGCCATATGGATTATATAAATATGGATATATAGAAGATTTAGAAAAAATAGATGAAAAAAATCTTTATAAATACTATAAAAATTTAATAGCAAATAGCAAGATAGACATATTTATTTCTGGCGCTTTAAATGCAGAAAAAACAGCTGAAATTGTAGAAGAAAATGAGAACATTAAAAGGCTTTTAGAAAGAGAAGCAAAATGCATATTAAGTGGCGAAAAAATACTAGAAAATAAAGAAACTAAAACAATAGAAGAAAAAATGGATATAACACAGGGAAAACTAGTAATTGGATTAGATGTGGACAATATAGGGCCAGAAGATAAATTTAAAGTAGCAATATATAATGTAATATTAGGAGAAAGTGCTACATCAAAATTATTCCAAAATGTAAGAGAAAAGGCAAGCCTAGCATATACAGCAAGATCAAACTATATAAGACAAAAATCAAATATTTATATTAGATGCGGAATAGAAATTGATAATTACGAAAAAGCAGTAAAAATAATAAAAGAACAATTAGAAGATATGAAGAATGGAAAATTTACAGAAGAAGATATAAAAAATGCAAAAAAATATATGACGTCAGGAATAGAATCAATACAAGATGAACAAGACTCAGAAATAACGTATTATTTAGGTCAAGAATTATCACAAAAATTAATAACATTTAAAGAATATGCAGAAAAAATAGAAGCAGTTACAATGCAAGATGTAAAAGATGTTGCAAATAATATAAATATAAATACAATATATTTCTTAAGAAATTAGAGATAAATTGTAATTTGTAAGAGTTAATAAATTTTACAAAATAGTAGCCAAACGTGGAAATTATATTTTTCTAAGCGTGCTTTAGTCGAGCGTGAAAAATATAATTTTCAGCAAGATTTGGCGGACTTGACACGATTTAGGACAGTCCCCTTTTGTTTAACAACAAAAGAGAGACAGTCCCTAGAATCGTTTTTACAAATTCCAATTTGTATAAAAAATAGAAAAGGAGAAGACCGATGCAAATTATAGAAAATTTACAAGTAAGAGAAAAATTATATACAGAAAAATTAGAAAACGGTTTAACAGTAATGATTATTCCTAAAGAAGGAATAAAGAAAAAATATGTAATGTGGGCAACACATTATGGCTCAATGGATAATAAATTTATTGTTCCAGGAGAAAACAACGAAACTACTGTTCCAGATGGAGTTGCACATTTTCTAGAACATAAAATGTTTGAACAACCAAATGGAACAAACAGCTTAGATACATTAACTGCATTAGGAGTAAATGCAAATGCATATACAACAACAAATCATACAGCATATTTATTTGAAGCAACAGATAATTTCTACGAGGCATTAGATGAGCTTATGGATTATGTACAACATCCATATTTTACAGATCAAAATGTAGAAAAAGAAAAAGGAATTATTGGACAAGAAATAATGATGTATGATGACTATCCGGATTGGGCTGTATATATGAATGCTTTAAAATGTATGTATAAAAACAATGCAATAACAATAGATATAGCAGGTTCAATAGATTCAATAGCAAAAATAGATAAAGAAGTACTATATAAATGCTACAATACATTTTATAATCCAGCGAATATGGTAATGGGATTTTGTGGAGATTTTGTTCCAGAAGAATTAATAAAAGAAATTAATAAAAGATTAATAGAAAAGCCAAGCCAAGGTGAAATAAAAAGAATTTATGACAAAAAAGAAGAAGGAATTGTTAGTAAGAGTACAAAAATTCAAATGGAAGTAAGCATGCCAATATTTGTAATAGGAATAAAAGATGATAGCACAAATACAAAAGAAGAAATAGTAAAAAAACACATTGCAATAGAAATACTATTAAATATGATTATAGGTAAAAGCTCTAGAACTTACAAAAAACTATATGAAGAGCAATTGCTTATATCAGAACCATTTGTAGAATATGAATTTGGAGAAAACTTTGCACATATAGCTATAACAGGACAATCAAAAAATCCAGAATTAGTATTACAAGAAATACAAAAAGAAATAAATAATTTAAAACGAAATGGATTAGAAGAAGAACACTTTAATAGAATAAAAAATATGCTTTATGGAACAGCTGTAAAAGAATTTAATAATGTCTCAGATATAGTAAGAATGTTCGTTTCTGATTATTTTAAAGGAATAAATAGCTTTGATTATTTAGAAACCTATAAACAAGTTACAAAAGAATATGCAAAACAAGTTTTAGAAAACGTATTTAATGAAAATAAAACTATAATCTCAGTAGTAGAACCAAAAGAGAAAAAACAGGAGAAATAGAATGAATACTATTACATTTCCAGGGTTAAACTTAGTATTTAATATATCTAGAATAGCATTTTCAATAAATAACATACACATTTATTGGTATGCTATTCTTATAGTTTTATCTATTATTATTGGAATAATAATATTTAAAATAAATGACCGGAAAATATGGAATAAACTTTACAGATATAATTGATTTATGCATTTTTTTAATACCAATTTCAATAATATGTGCAAGGCTTTATTATGTACTTTTTGAACTAAAATATTACATAAAAGAACCATTGCAAATATTTAATTTAAGAAATGGTGGACTTGCAATATATGGAGGAATAATAGGAGGATTAATCACATGCTATATATTTTGCAAAAAGAAAAAAATAAGCATATTAGATTTATTGGACTTTATAGTACCATCTTTAGCGCTTCGGACAAGCAATAGGAAGATGGGGAAATTTTATAAATGTAGAAGCATATGGAACAAAAACAAATCTTCCATGGAGAATGGGAATATATGAAGCAGGAGAGTATGTTGAAGTACATCCAACATTTTTATATGAATCAATAGCAACATTTATAATATTTATAATACTTACAAAAATATCTAAGAAAAGAAAATTCAAAGGACAAATAACATATCTATATTTAATAATGTATTCCCTTGCAAGGACAATAATAGAAGGACTAAGAACAGATAGTCTAATGCTGGGAGCAATAAAAATATCTCAGGCTTTATCTGTGATTATATTTATAATAGCATTGATTTTATATATAAAAAACAAAAGAACATCAGATAAATTGTAATTTGTGTGAGGGGGAATTCTAGGGACTGTCCCTTAAAATCAC
>CALYZR010000086.1 GCA_945610215.1 uncultured Clostridium sp.
ACCAGTATATGAAGAAAATATAGACAATATAGTGGGTATGCTATTTATAAAAGACTTACTTGCAAATGTAACTAAAAAAGAAAAAGTCGATATATCAAAAATTATGAGAGAACCATATTTTGTATCAGAAAATAAGCAAATAGATGAATTATTTAGGGATTTGCAAAAAAATAAACATCAATTAGCAATAGTTTTAGATGAATATGGTGGAACAGCAGGTTTAGTTACAATGGAAGACATAATAGAAGAGCTAGTTGGTAACATATTTGACGAGTATGATGATGAAGAAAAAGAATTTGAAAAAATTGATGATAATACATTTATGATTAGTGGAAGTGTTTCTATACATGAATTAAGAAAGATTTTAGGTGTAGAAATTCCAGAAGGAGAATATGACACATTATCTGGTTACTTAATAGAGTTACTAGGAAGAATTCCATCAGATGATGAAAAACCTGTAATAGAGACAAAAAGAGTAACATATAAAATAGAAGACTATGAAGAAAAAAGAATATTATGGGTAAAAGCATGTAGAAATAATGTAGAAGAATACATTAGCGAAGAGGAAGAAGAAGATAATAAAAATAGCAAGGAAGATAAAGAAGAATCAGAAGACTAAGAAGACAAAAAAGGCAAGCAGGATGCTTGCCTTTATAAAAAGGAGTATTATATATGTATAAAGAATTTGGAATAAAAGAGGATATAATAGAACTATCAAAAAAAGTAGAAAAAGATTTGTTACCAATATTTAAAGAAGTAGAGAAAGTAGAAGAATATAATAGTTTAAAAGTATTATCTGCTTTTCAAAAATATAACTTATCAGAAATGCATTTTGCAGGAACAACAGGATATGGATATGGAGATGTAGGAAGAGACGCAATAGAGAATGTATTTGCAGACATATTTAAAGCAGAGGATAGTTTAGTTAGAACACAATTTGTTTCTGGAACACATGCAATCTCTACATTATTATTTGGAATATTAAGACCAAATGACACTCTAATAAGCATATCTGGAAAACCATATGATACATTAGATGAAGTAATTGGAATAGTAGAAAATAATAGCTCATTACAAAGTTATGGCGTAAAATATGAACAAATAGAATTAATTGATGATGATTTCGATTATAAAGCAATAGAAGAGAGAATAAAAAAAGGAAATGTAAAATTGATTGAAATTCAACGCTCTAGGGGATATTCAACAAGAAAAACAATAGATTTAGAAAAAGTAGAAAAGGCAATTAAACTTATAAAGAGTATAGATAAGAATGTAATTGTAATGATAGATAATTGCTATTGTGAATTTGTAACTAAAAAAGAGCCAATAGAAGTTGGAGCAGATGTAGTAGTAGGCTCTTTAATTAAAAATTTAGGTGGAGGAATTGCTCCAAATGGAGGTTACATTGCAGGAAGAAAAGATATAGTAGATCTAGCAGCACAAAGGTTAACGGCACCAGGACTTGGCAAAGAAGTTGGACCAAGTTTAGGAATAAATAGGCAAATTTTGCAAGGATTATTTTTTGCTCCACAAGTTGTAGCAAGTAGTTTAAAAACAGCAATATTTGCAAGTAAAATGCTAGAAGAATTGGGTTTTAATGTAGAACCAAAATTTAATGATAAAAGAGCAGATATAGTTCAAACAATAGAATTTGGAGACAAAGAAAAATTAATAAAATTCTGCCAAGGAATACAAGCAGCTTCACCAATAGATTCTAACTCTGTTCCTATGCCATGGGACATGCCAGGGTATACAAATCAAGTTATAATGGCTGCAGGAGCATTTACACAAGGCTCATCAATAGAGCTTTCTTGTGATGGACCAATAAGGCCACCATATATAGCATTTTTACAAGGGGGACTTACATATAGGTATGGAAAGTTAGGAGTTTTGAAGGCAATTTCAATGCTCTAAAAAAATTGTAATTTGTGTGAGGGGGAATTCTAGGGACTGTCCCTTAAAATCACCCATTCGGGGGATTTTGGGGACTGTCCTGAATTCACCCGAATGAACACAAATTACAATTTATATGAAAGGATAGTTTTAATGAGAAATACAATTATAATTGGAGGAGGACCTGCTGGTTTAATGGCAGCAATTGCTTCTTCCAGAAGCGGAGATAAAGTAACAATAGTAGAAAAAATGCAATCTTGTGGAAAAAAATTATTAATTACAGGAAAAGGAAGATGCAATATAACAAATAATGCTCGAATGGATAAGTTTATGGAAAACACTACAACAAATCCCAAATTTCTTTATGGAGCATTTAATAATTTTACTAACAAGGACATAGTTCAACTACTAGAAAAAGAAGGGGTAAAAACAAAAGTAGAAAGAGGAGAAAGAGTTTTTCCTGTTTCAGATAAAGCTCAAGATGTTTTAGATGCATTACTACATATATTAAAAAAACAGAATGTACAATTATTAACAAATACGTCTGCTAAAAAAATTGTTATAGATGACGAAAAAAAAGTGGCAGGTGTAGAATTAAAAGATGGAAAAGTAATAAAGGCAGACAAAGTAATTCTTGCTACAGGAGGTAAAAGTTATCCTGTAACAGGGTCAACAGGTGATGGATATAAATTAGCAAAAGATTTAGGACATACTGTTACAAAAATAAAGCCATCATTAGTACCACTTACATCTAATAGTGGAGTTTGCAAAAAATTGCAAGGATTATCATTAAGAAATGTTGCAATAGAATTGCAAATTCAAAATAAAGTAGTATATAGAGACTTTGGAGAAATGTTATTTACTCATTTTGGAGTATCTGGTCCAGTAGTATTATCTGCTTCATCATATTTAGTAAAAATAAAAAATATAGAAGAAATTTTAAAGGAAAACAAAGTAAAATTAGAAATAGATTTAAAACCAGCATTATCAGATGAAAAACTTGATTCAAGAATATTAAGAGATTTTGAAGAACAAAAAAACAAGCAATTTAAAAACAGTTTAGATAAATTATTGCCACAAAAATTAATATCTGTAATAATAGAAAGAACAAACATAAATGAAAATAAAAAGGTAAATGAAATAACAAAACAAGAAAGACAAGAACTAGTAAACCAGTTAAAACATTTTAAAATTAATATAAACGGAACGAGACCAATAGAAGAGGCAATAATAACATCAGGTGGAATAAGTGTTAAAGAAATAAATCCAAAAACAATGGAATCTAAATTAGTAAATGGATTATATTTTGCAGGAGAAATAATTGATGTGGATTGTTTAACAGGAGGATATAATCTACAGGTGGCTTGGTCAACAGGGTATACAGCAGGAATAAACTAATATAAAAAGGAAATATTTATGGAAGAATTTAAAACAATTAGTAATAATGCAGAAGCGGAAATAGTAGAAAAAAAATCTAAATTTATAGCACATGTATTTTATATAGAAACTATAGAAGAGGCAGAAACATATATAAAAGAAATGAAAAAGAAATATCATGATGCAAGGCACAATGTTTTTGCTTATGCTTTAGAAACAGGCGATGGTGGAATCGCAATAAAATTCAATGACGATCGGAGAACCTTCTGGAACAGCAGGTAATCCAATATTAAAAATAATTTTAGAAAAAGGCTTATCAAATGTTTTAGTTGTAGTAACGAGATATTTTGGAGGAATTTTATTAGGAACAGGAGGTCTTGTAAGAGCATATTCAGAAGCAACTATAAAAGCTTTAGAAAAAACAAAGTTTGTAAATAAGAAAAAAGGATATCAAGTAAAAATAATTACACCATATGACCAAATAGAACAATTTAATTACTATGCAAATAAAAACAATTTAAAGGTGGTAAAAATAGAATATTTAGAAAATATAGAAATTATGATAGAAATTTCAGAAGAGCATTTAAAAGATATTACAAATAATAACAGTAAAAATCCTTTAAAAATCATAAAATATGATATTTTAAAAGAAAAATATATTGATATATAGCCACTTACGACGAAAATTAGAAAAAATTTCCAAAAAACTATTGCAATATTTATAAAACAATATTATAATTCAAATTGTAAAAAAATTACAAATATATTTTTAGGGGGTATAGTTTTGAAAGAGAAAATTACAGTTTTGATTGCGGATGATAATCCAGATTTTGCAATGACATTAATTAGTTATTTAGAAAAAGAAGAAGATATGGAGGTAATTGGTGTTGCCAAAGATGGTAGAGAGGCGTGTGACATGATATTGAATACAAAACCAG
>CALYZR010000087.1 GCA_945610215.1 uncultured Clostridium sp.
GTCCTCTATTCCATCTAATATTAATATAAATGGATCTTCATTTTTTGATTTTGCTTCTTTTATTATATCTTCTACTTCGCAATAGTTAAATGGAGGTACCATTGCAATTACACCTTGATGATTTCCTGTCTCAGAAATTGAATTTAATTTTTGTCTTTCTACTTCTACAATAACTATCTTTCTTTCTTTTGCTCTTGCTATTATTTTATTTATTGAACCATGCCTTTCACCTTTTGATATAAATATTTTGTTTATATCTCTATCTGATTCTAACAGTTCTAATACGGAATTTCTTCCTTCTATTTGATCAGATATTTTATCAGTATTTTTTGATTTTTCTTCTTTATTCATTTTTAATTCTCCCTATTCATCATCTAACTTCAACACACTCAAAAATGCTTCTTGTGGTATCTCTACATTGCCTATTTGTCTCATTTTCTTTTTGCCTTTTTTCTGTTTTTCTAAAAGCTTTTTCTTTCTTGTAATATCTCCACCATAACATTTTGCAAGCACATCTTTTCTCATTGCAGATATTGTTTCTCTTGCAATTATTTTCCCTCCTACTACTGCTTGAATTGGTATTTCAAATAATTGCCTTGGTATAACTGCTTTTAATTTTTCTGCCATTTTTCTACCTCTTGCATATGCTGTATCTTTATGTACTATAAATGATAGAGCATCAACTGGTTCATTATTTATATGTATATCTAATCTTACAAGCTCTGACCTTCTATATTCTTTAAATTCGTAATCAAAAGAAGCATATCCTTTTGTTTTTGATTTTAATGTATCAAAAAAATCATATATTATTTCATTTAATGGTAACTCATATTCTAATGTTACTCTTGTACTGTCTAAGTATTTCATATCTAAATATGTTCCGCGTCGATCTTGGCATATTTCCATTACATTGCCAACAAATTCTTTTGGGAGCATTATTTCTGCTTTTACAATTGGTTCTTCTATATAGCTTATTTCTTGAAGTGGTGGTAAATCTACTGGATTATATAATTCTATTACTTCTCCTGTTTGCTTGTGCACTTTGTATATAACTGATGGAGCTGTCGTAATTAAATTTAAGTCAAATTCTCTTTCTAATCTTTCTTGCACAATTTCCAAGTGTAGTAATCCCAGAAATCCGCATCTGAATCCAAACCCTAATGCAATAGATGTTTCTGGTTCATATTCTAAAGCAGCATCATTTAATTTTAGCTTTTCTAATGCTGTTTTTAAATTTTCATAATCTCCTCCATCTAATGGATACATACCACAATATACCATTGAATTTGCTTTTTTATATCCTGGCAGTGGCTCTTTTGCTGGATTTTCTACTGTTGTTATTGTATCTCCTACATGTAAATCTGATACATTTTTTACACTGGCTGCAATATAACCAACTTCACCTGCTGTTAATTTTTCTGATGGTACAGTAGTTCCTGGTTCTAAATATCCAAGTTCTGCTACTACAAACTTTTTATTTGTAGCCATAAATAATATTTCGTCTCCAACTTTAACTGTTCCTTCTACAACTCTTACATAGCTTAATGCACCTTTATAATTGTCATAAAAAGAATCAAAAATTAAGCATTTTAATGGCTTTTCCTCATCTCCTACTGGTGGCTTAAAATCTGTTACTATTCTTTCTAAAACCTCATCTATGTTTAATCCAGTTTTTGCAGAAATGCATGGTGCATCCATTGCAGGTATTCCTATTATATCTTCTATTTCTTTTTTTATTTCTTCTGGTCTTGCATTTGGCAAATCTACTTTATTTATAACTGGTAAAATATCTAAATTATTGTCTAATGCTAAATATACATTTGCAAGTGTTTGTGCTTCTACTCCTTGACTAGCATCTACCACTAGAATTGCTCCTTCGCATGCTGCTAAACTTTTTGAGACCTCATAGTTAAAATCTACATGTCCTGGTGTATCTATTAAATTTAGTATATATTCATGTCCATCTTTTGCTTTATATAGCATTCTGACAGCCTGTGCTTTTATTGTAATACCACGTTCTCTTTCTAAATCCATATTGTCTAGCACTTGGCTTTCCATTTCTCTTGAAGATAGAAGTCCTGTTTTTTCTATTAGTCTATCTGCTAAGGTTGATTTTCCATGATCTATATGTGCTATTATACTAAAATTCCTTATATATTTTTGTTTGTCTTGCATACTTATTTTTCCTCCTTAGTCACATAGGATATTTTAACATAATGCTTGTAATTTAGCAACAATTTTGAAGTTTGGAATTTTTATGGTATAATTAATGTATGGAAGAATTAATCAAAAAAATTATTGGCTCTGTGCCAAAAGATTTAACTGAATTAGAAACTGCTTATTTTGTTTATCTTGAGCTTGGAAAAGTATTAGCACAAGATGCAGAATACTCTCTAACTAAGTCTCTTAATAAACAATCTAGGCTTTTTGAAGCTGGTAAAAATATTAATAATATAGATTTTCCAAATGTAATATGTGATTCATCTTCTGAATTGTATTCTCATGTTTTAAATAAACTTGGAATAAATGCAAAGAGCTTTTATTTTAAAGGTTTAGAGCATGCAGATACAATTATAAAAACTAAAGATGGTTGTGTTTATTATGCAAATCTTCTTGCAGATTTAGCAAAAATTCAAACTGGTTCTAGAACTAGAAATTTTGCTCCTCCATTTGAACATATGAATGGCGTTGTTTACTATGAGTTAGCACGTGCTTATCCTGGATGTCTTAAGTTTATTTCTACTGAAGAGCTTGAAGCAATGGATAATAAATTTGGTTATACATTTCATGGACTTTACATGAATGACTTTATTGAAAAAGTAAAATCAGAATTAAAAAATCCTGATTTTGTTAATGAATATATTTTACCAAATGGTATTACCTTAGATTCTTGCAGTCCTTCTGACTTATTAAAATATAAGTTTCTTTTTTTAATAAATAATCTTAATATCTATAACGAAGATAATTCTAATAAAGCTGGTTTTATAGAATTAACAAACTTTTATAGCAAGCTTTGCTATGCCATTTTTTCTGAAGATGAAATGAAAAAAATTTCTATTTATACTTGCCATTATAATAGTATAAAAAATAAAGATTTATCTTCTTATATTTCTTTAGATTTATCTAATGATAATATGCTTTATTTTGCTTTTTCTAACAGTCAAAACAAATATGTCCATATTTCTAAAGAAGAACTTCAAGAAAAAGTTAATAATGGCTTAGTTCCTGATGGATATAGGTCAATTAAAGGTATTGAAAAGGAACATTAACTGCAATATTTATTATATTTTTCTTTTAAATTACTTTTAGTTAGGACACTATCTATACCCTTTATACTTATTTCTGTAAAAATATCATCAAAAAAATTTATTAGTTTTGGATGAAATAGTTCTTTATTTTTTATATTATTCCAGTACCACAATGGATAATCGTTTTTAAAGTCTTTTCCTTTATATACTATTCCAGCTGATAAATTATCACATAACATTTCTATTGTATATTTGTATGGTATAACTGGTGCTTTTACTGGTGCATTAAAATCATACCAATATTCCTCATGATGCTTATTATGTCCTTTATGATGTAGCCATGCTGCTGAATACTGTCTCTTTTCTCTTGCTACTTGTATTGGACTTTTATAACCTACATAATATTTTGCGCTTTCAAAAAATTCTGTTGGTCCATATTTTGATAAATCATGTATTAGCCCTCTCCATGGTAAACCAGCTTTTGTACATAGTTTAAAAACTATCCATCTATGTTTTGTAATTAGTTTAAAATGTAACCACATTTTTTTTGGCAAATTTATTCCTCCTTATAAGAAATTACATATTGTAATTTAACGTTGTTCAAAAAAAGATACAAATTATTGAAACTATACAATAAATAAAAACTCTTGCAAGTCCTGTTGTTAATAAATTATCTATTACAAATGGTATTCCTATTTTATTAATTTTTTCATATTCTTTTAATATGTTGTCTTTTTCTTCTTCTGTGCAAAGTTTACTTTTTTCCATATATTCTTTTGCAAGATACTTTGCTTTTATCATTGCATCTATCTCTAAAAAACTTCTTACACTAAACCATATTAGCGTAAGTAGAGTAAGTATTGCTATTTGCAACATTTGGTTATTTATAATTTTTAATATTGTAAGTATAGTAATTGCTATAAAATATATTATATATATATTTGAAAAAATAA
>CALYZR010000088.1 GCA_945610215.1 uncultured Clostridium sp.
ACGTATCTTTTATTGTTAGCATGTATTCTGCATCTTTTGCACTTCTCCAAGTTGTATCTGTATCACTATTTGGTCTTGTTATAAATACTTTTGATTCTTTATCTGGGCAGAACTCATTTGCAAGTAATCCACTTTCCTTACATATATCTACTTTTACATGACATTCGCATTGTTTTGTAGGTACTGTTCCTTGTACAAAATATTCTGTATATCCTCTGTCTCCTCTTGGATCATTTGCGCAGTTTTCTGTAACTAATAATCCTGAATCTCTACAAACTCTTGCTGTAACCACTCCTGATGGTTTAGTTTGTGCAAATGTTCTTTTTTCTAATCCTTCATGTGCTGGTTTCATAACACCTATCCATATTTGTCCTGCTGGGCTTAAAGACCAACCTGATACTGTTTCGTTTTTATCATATCCATACCATGTTGCTGCTGCATAATATGGTGTAAATCCACACATCCATCTATCAAAATCATCGTTTGTTGTACCTGTTTTAGCTGCTACACTCATTCCAGAAATAGCCATACTCGTTGCTGTACCTGTTTTTACAGGTTGTGTTAATATCTCTTTTACTACATATGCTGCAGCTGAAGACATTACTGTTCTAGTTTCTTGTTTTGGTTCAAAAACTGTGTTTCCATTTCCGTCTACTACTTTTGTATAGAATGTTGGCTCTATATATACACCATCATTTGCTATTGTACCATATGCAGCTGCCATTTCTAATGGAGTCGCACCATTTGTTAATCCTCCTAGTGATATACCTATGTTATTGTCTTTTTCATCATCTAAATGTGAAAATCCTAATGATTTTAAGAATTTTAATGAATTATCTACTCCAACTGCTTGTATTGCTTTTAACATTGGAATGTTTTGAGAACTTTCTATTGCATATCTTATTGTAAGTAATCCTTTAAAATAATTATAGTTTTTATAAGTTTTATATGGTACATCATCAAAAACAGATGCTCCTGTTATTACTCCACTATCTATTCCTGGTGCTACTACTGCTAGAGGTTTCATTGAAGAACCTGTTTGTTTTATTGCTTGTGTTCCTCTGTTTACACCCCTAGAAGTTGTTTTTTCTCCTAGTCCTCCTAATACGCCTAATACATATCCTGTTTTATAATCTAGTAATACCATACCAGCTTGTGCTGTTTTGCCTGTTTCCTTTTTAGATGCTTTTAAATATTTGCTCTTCTTAGCCTCTTCATTCATTGTTTCTTGTATTTTACTATCTTGTGTTGTATAAATTGTAAATCCTCCACCATATAGATATAATTCCGCTGCTTCACGAGTTAGATCTTTCTCCTCCATTATTTGTTTTTCTATTTGTAAGATTGCAGCGTCTGTATGATATGAATATACATTTGCTAATGATGCTCCTTTTTGGAAAGGCAAACCGTTTTCTACTTTTTCAAGTGCTTGTTTATATTCTTCTTCTGAATTTATTTTTCCAAGTTCATGCATTTTGTCTAAAACTATTTTTGTTCTTCTCTTTATTTTTTCTAAGTTTTTTTCTCTTTGTTCTTCGTCTTCTGTAAATGGGTCATAACTATTTGGGCTATTATTTATTCCTGCTAAAAATGCGCATTCTGCTAAGTCTAAATCTTTTGCACTTTTAGAAAAATAATAATTTGATCCGACTTCAACACCATAAGATGTATTTCCCATAAAGATCAAGTTCAAATATAATTCTAGTATTTGATCTTTTGATAATTCTTTTTCTATGTAATAGGCTCTTGCCATCTCTTTTACTTTTCTTTGCCATGTTCTATCTTTTTCTTGAGTTGTATTTTTTACTAATTGTTGAGTTATTGTACTACCACCATAGCTTGAAGAACCTATTCCTACTTTACTAAGTGCATATTTTACTGTTGCACCTAGTGTTCTTTTTATATCTATTCCCATATGTTCACGAAATCTTTCATCTTCTATTGATATAAATGCTTCTGGTAAATATGGTGCCATTTCTGAAATACTTATATATTTTCTGTTTTCAGTTCCACTTAATTCTGCAATTTTATTGCCATCTTTATCTAGTACTATTGAATTTTCATTTTTTATTGCAAAATCTTTAGCCGTTAATTTTGCTTCTCTGGCAATTCCACAAATAATACCAAATGCAACACCTGCTAATATTAAAAATATTAAAAGTATAGCTATAAGTATTTTTTTAGCAATCTTCTTTTTCTTTGTTTGTGGTTTTTTATTTTTTGCTTTATATTCTTTACTTAAATTTTCTTTTTTATTTCTTGTTTTTTTTCTTTTTTTATCAGCCATTTTTTGACCTCCTAATAAAATATATATTATTATATTACACTTGTACTAAAATTTCAAATTTTTAACATAATTCAAATCAAAATATCTTCAATTTTTGTTAAAACTTTTGCTCCTTGTTTTATTAATTCATTTGTTCCTACGGAATTAAGACTGTCGATGTTTCCTGGAACAACATAAATATCTTTTCCTTGTTCTAATGCGAAATCTACTGTAATTAATGTTCCACTTTTTTCTTTTGCTTCTATTACTATTAAAGCTTCCGAAAGTGCACTTATAATACGATTTCTTCGTGGAAAATTTTGTGCCAGTGGCTTTGTGCCTATAATATGTTCAGATACTATAGCTCCATTATTTTCTATTATTTTATTATATATCCATCTATTCTCTTCTGGATAAACTATATCTAACCCGCAGCCAACTACTGCTATAGTTTTTGCTTTTCCTTGTAAGCATCCCATATGAGAATATGCATCAATTCCTTTTGCTAGTCCACTTACTATATTAATATTGTTATTAGATAGATTATATGCAAATTTTATTGCTACATTTTTACCATACTTAGTACAATTTCTACATCCAACTATTGATATGCTCTTTTGACCAAGTATTTCTTTGTTTCCTTTTATGTATAAAAAAACTGGTGGGTCATAAATTTGCTTTAGACTTTCTGGATATTCCTTGCTATAGATATTAATTAATTCTATTTTGTTTTTTTGCATATATTCTAAATACTTGTTTAAATTTTTTCTGTACTTTGGTTCGCAAATTTTTTTAGCAATTTTTTTGCTTACTTCTTTTGCTATAAGCTCTTCTTCTTTTTTATTCCATAATTCTTTTGGCGTTTTAAATTTTTGTAATAAATCAAATTGTGTTTTTGGGGTTAAATTTTCTATTCTAGAAAACCATATCCAATATTTAATTTCTTCCATTGATTCTCCTTTTTTTAGAGTCCCCCATAATAGCCCATATATTAGTTTTGAAGTTTTGTAGCTTTTACAATATTATTCATAAGCATTGCAATTGTCATTGGTCCTACTCCGCCTGGAACAGGTGTAATATATGATGCCACTTCTGAAACTTCATCAAAGTCAACATCTCCACATAGTTTTCCGTCTTCTCCTCTATTAATTCCAACATCTACAACTATTGCATCTTTTTTAACCATATCTTTTGTTACAAATTTGCTTTTTCCTATTGCAACAACTAATATATCTGCCATTTTTGTAATTTCTGCTAAATTCTTTGTTCTAGAATGGCAAACTGTTACTGTTGCATTTTTATTTAATAAGCACTGTAACATTGGTTTCCCTACAATATTACTTCTGCCAATTACAACTGCATTTTTTCCTTCTATTTCTATATTATAGTCCTCTAATATTTTAATTACTCCATATGGTGTACAAGAAATAAATGCATCTTGTCCTAAACATAATTTTCCTACATTTATTGGATTAAATCCATCTACATCTTTTATAGGGTCTATTGCTTTAAAAGCTTGATTTATATCTAAATGTTTTGGTATTGGACTTTGAAGTAAAATCCCGTTTACTGTTTTATCGCTATTTAATTTATCTATTAAATCTAAAAGCTCCTCCATAGTTGTTTCTTCATCTAGCAAGTATTCCTCATATTCTATTCCTATTTCATTACATGCTATGCTTTTATTTTTAACATATATTTTTGAAGCAGGGTCATTTCCAACCATAATTACTACAAGTTTTGGTGACATTCCCTCTTCTTTTAGTTTATTTACTTCTTCTTTTAAATTTTGTCTTATTTTTCTTGCTACTTCTTTTCCATCTAAAATAATTGCCATAATGTAACCTCACTTTGTTTTTTTATTATTCTATATTAAAATGCTTCTTTTTACAATATAT
>CALYZR010000089.1 GCA_945610215.1 uncultured Clostridium sp.
ATTTGAACTCTATCCATAAAAACTCCTCCTATCTAATAATTTTATTTGCAGAATACAAAAAAGTCCCTGCAATATAAATTAAATTGCAGGGACGAATATAACTCCGCGGTACCACCCTAACTTAAGAATTAGTATAATAATTCTTCACTCTATAAACTATGCTCCAATGTGTTTTACTTTGTATCGTTTTCTAAAAAGGGCTTTCAGCCTTTGACCCTTTCTCTCTATTAGTAACCTTATACAGCTTTGCATTGTACTAACGCATCTATTAATTTTAAATTATTTTACATTATTTATTTTACATTATTTTTTCTGCTATTGTCAACTATTATTCAATTATTTGCCTTTTTTTCGTTACTGTTCAGTAACTTTTTTCATGTGTAATAGTTTTCAATTTGACATAATGTTTTTAAAAATGGTATAATTAATTTGCCAAAAAAATTTTTTATTTGAAAGGGATGCTTAATATGGCAAATATCATTTGGCGGTACTCAGAAGATGCGGAGCATGAGGATGGACTACGATTAGTTTCTGTTGGAAAATTTTTTCTAGTTCAGGAATCAAAAGATTATTATGTTCATTGTGTTTCAACTCATTTATTTTCCTATGAAACAACACCTGAAGAAATGCTTAAGAATCTAGCAATTGGGTTTGGTTTCTCGGGAAAAAGCTCTGATCATTCTACGGTCATATATTATGGTCCTGAAGTATTGGAGAAAATAAAAGCAATTTGCGAAGTAAATAAACTTCTGGCTACCACTAGTGATAATTAAAGTAAAAGGTCTCACTAATTTGTGAGGCCTTTTAACTTTAGTATACTTTTAATAATGTTATTTTATTTTTTTTTCTTTCAATTATTTTTTCCTCTTGCATTTTTTTTAGCTGTTTCATCATTGCTGTCCTATCTATTACTAAATAATCTGCAAGTTCAGAAAGTGAAATTGGAATTTCAACCGTTTTATTGTTATTTTCAATAGATAAATTCTCTAAATATGATATTATTTTTTCCTTTATACTTTTATTTGCTAATAGTTCTGTTCTATAATTTATATCTGCAACTCTATGTAATATTAAATCTGGTAAATTTTTTAGAAGTGAAATATGAAATGTACAATCTTTATTACAGTTTTCTATAATATCATACGGCAAAAATAATACTTCACAATCCTTTTTTGCTACAACAAATAATTCTCTATCTGTATGTAGTTTATAAAAAGCTTCTCCAAATATATCATTTTTTCTTAAATAATATATTATTCTCCTATTCCCTTCTTTGTCATATCTTGCAAGATATGCTTCACCTTTTAAAAGAATATGCATTTGATTCCTCTTTAGTAAATATGTAGTAATTATTTCGTTTTTTTTAAACTTTTTAACTTCTGTTAAAGCACATTTTCTTCTTAGTTCTTCTATAAAGTGTTCAACATCAAATGTTTTTTTCATAACTACTTACTCCTTACTTTTATTTTATTTATATTATCATAAAAATGTGGTCAAAGCAACACTTTGTAAAAAAATGGAATGAACACAACTACTTTAAAGCCTTGTAACCATTTTGTAATATAAATGTAATAAACACTTTAATCGTTAAGCCCCAATGCTTTTTACCATCTTTACAATATTTCTTGGATTTTTTTGTTTTTTTGTGGTCGTTGCAACAGATTTTTTTGTTTTTTATCTATAAAATGTATTCAATCAAAAAATGAACACAAAAGTTAAAGGAGGATTTTACTATGCAAGTAATAAAAAGAGACGGAAGAGTCGTAAATTTTAATCAAGAAAGAATCGTAAAAGCTGTAACAATGGCAATGGCACAAACAACTGGTGGTGTCGATATAGATTTAGCAAATAAAATAGCAAACTCTGTAGAGAGACAATTAGAAGATAAAAATCAAGCAAGTGTTTATGAAATTCAAGATTTAGTAGAAAAAAGGCTTATGGCTTCTAGTAGAAAGGAAGTTGCACAAAGTTATATAACATATAGATATAATAGAGATGTCGCAAGAAAATCTAAAACAAAGGATATTTTCTTAGATATTATTGGTGCAAAAGCAAATGATATAACAAGAGAAAATGCAAATATGAATGCAGACACTCCTGCTGGTATGATGATGAAATTTGCATCAGAAACTACAAAACCTTTTGTTGATGATTTCTTACTTTCACCAGAAGTTAGAAAAGCTTCTCAAGAAGGTTATATACACATTCATGATAAAGATTACTACCCAACAAAAAGTTTAACATGTTTGCAACATCCATTAGACAAAATCTTAAAAAATGGATTTAGAGCTGGTCACGGAAGTTCTAGACCTGCAAAGAGAATTGAAACTGCAAGTATAATTGGTTGTATATCTATGGAAACAATTCAAAACGAAATGCATGGTGGACAAGCAATTCCCGCATTTGATTACTACCTTGCTCCATATGTTAAATCAACATTTGTAGAAGAAATTAAAAAATTAGAAAGTGCTTTTGGTAAAGACTTTTCTAATTTATATGAATATCAACCAGAAGATTATATAAAGAAAGATTTAGATAATCTAGAAGGCGAAAAAAGAATTATCCAAGTTGCTATTAATAATACAGTTGATAGAGTTCATCAATCAATGGAGGCATTTATTCATAACATGAATACAATCCATTCAAGAGGTGGAAACCAAGTTGTATTTAGTTCTATAAACTATGGAACAGATACTTCTCCAGAAGGAAGATGCGTAATAAGAGAAATGTTAACATCTACATACGAAGGTGTTGGAAACGGAGAAACAGCTATCTTCCCTATTCAAATTTGGAAGAAAAAAAGAGGCGTAAATTATCTACCACAAGATAGAAACTATGATCTATATCAATATGCATGTAAAGTTACTGCAAGAAGATTCTTCCCTAACTTTATAAATCTAGATGCTACGTTTAACCAACATGAAAAATGGAAAGCAGATGATCCAAACAGATATTATTATGAATGCGCTACAATGGGTTGTAGAACAAGAGTATTTGCAGATAGACATGGAGAAAAAACTTCTGTTGGAAGAGGCAACTTGTCTTTTACCACTCTTAACTTACCAAAGCTTGCTATAGAGTCTGCTTATGAAGCACAAGAAAAATTAGGATTAAAATTTGAACTAGGTATAAATAGCGAAAAAAATATGACTACTGCTTATAACAAAACAGTAAAGAAAATATTTATGAATAAATTAGAGGACTATGCAAGAATTGCAGCTACACAATTATATGAAAGATATAAATTTCAATGCACTGCTGTTGCAAAACAATTTCCACTTTTAATGTCTGGAATGTGGCAAGGTAGCGAAAACTTAAAACCTAATGATTCTGTTGAACCAGTGTTAAAACATGGAACATTAAGCATTGGATTTATAGGTCTTGCAGAATGTTTAATTGCTTTAACTGGTAAACATCATGGTGAATCAGAAAAATCACAAGAATTAGGAATAGAAATAATCTCTAGACTTAATGAATTATGTGGCGAGTTCTCTGATAAATATGATTTAAACTATTCTTTACTTGCAACACCGGCAGAAGGATTATCTGGAAGATTTACAAGAATGGATAAAAAAGAATTTGGAATAATTCCTGGTATTACAGATAGAAATTATTATACAAATAGTAACCATGTTCCAGTATGGTATAAATGTACAGCAGAACACAAAGCCAAAATAGAAGCTCCTTACCATGCCCTAACACCAGCAGGACATATATTCTATATAGAATTAGATGGAGATGCTACACATAATCCTGCTACTGTAGAAGCAGTTGTAAATTTAATGGATAAATACAATATGGGTTATGGTTCTATAAACCATACTCGTTCTAGATGCATGCAATGTGGATTTGAAAATGCAGATGCAAATTTAACAAAATGTCCTCAATGTGGTAGTGATGATATAGATACAATCCAAAGAATTACAGGCTACCTAGTTGGAACAACTTCTAGATGGAATTCTGCAAAACTTGCTGAATTAAAAGATAGAGTTACACATAATGGATTTAATAAATAAATTAAATCTTAAATCACAATATTTTGATATTATAGGGAGCACACTGTGCTCCCCTACTTTTTTTGCAATTGATTTGTTTGTATTTGTGTAAATTGACTA
>CALYZR010000090.1 GCA_945610215.1 uncultured Clostridium sp.
ATTTTGTCTGTTCTTCCAAAAATTAATGAAGTTTTTTCTTCGTGCTCCTCCTCGTCTGGTTCTGGAACATTTTCTACTATCATTTCTTCTTGCATGCTCATTTCATTAATTAAATCTTGGCATACTTCTTTTTGTAAGTTTTCTAAATACTCTTCTTGTTTTTTAATAGTTTCCTCTGTAACATTTTCTTTATATATTACTTTACATTTTACTCCATATAAATTATTTATTACTCTTTCTATTTCTTTATCAATTTCATAAGAATGCAAAAAATCAGCGCTTTTTGTTTTTAAGCTAACAATTACTTTGTTTTCTTCTACTTGGACATTGCTAGTACTTAAAATAGCTTTTGTTAATGGGAACTTTTTAGAAAGATAATTTATTATATCTCTCCAACCTTTTTCTAATTCTTGGGGAAAAAGGGGACTGTCCCCATTTTCCCTCATTTCGATATAAAGTTCTATTTTTTGTATTTGAAATTTTATTCTTAAGTATTCTTCAAGGCTTGAGATTTCCTGAATTTTTATTTCTTTTTCTGTTAATAATTTTATTTCTAATTTTTTACTTTTTTTAAATAAGTTTATGTTTTCTATTTGTGCATCAAGTATGTTTCCTTGTCCTTTATAATCTTTAAAAACGTCCTTAACTATGTTTGACATCCTTTTCATCCTCTCTGTAAGACTTCGTAATCATCTAAAATATTCTTAATATATCATTATATGTTACATATATTGATAATCCTATCAATAGACAAAATCCTGCCATTTGTATTCCTATCTCTATATTTTCTTTCATTGGTTTTTTTCTAATTGCTTCTATTAATAAAATTACGATTTTTCCTCCATCTAGTGGTGGGAATGGAAGTAAATTTGTTACCCCAAGTGACAATGATATAAGTGCTAACATATATACAAATTCAACTATTCCATCTGTTTTTGAAACAACTTCCGAAATTCCAACAGGTCCCATTAATTGGTCTGCCTTTACTTTCCCTTTAAATAACATTTTTAAGTTGTCTATAATAGATGCCGAAAAATCTACTGTATCCCAAAATCCATAGTATATATTGTTTGCAAATGTATTTTCTGCAATCTTAAATATTACGCCCAATTTATATGTTTCTTTAATTTGTGGTTCTATTTCAAAAGTTTTTATTGTTCCTTGCTTTTCTACTTCTACTGTTATTTTTTGATTTGTACTTTCCGAAATCAATTCAATTACTTTATATGGATCATCTGTGCATTCTATTCCATCTATTTTTGTTATTTTATATCCTGCTTCTAAACCTACTTTTTCAGCAGGGCTTTCTGGATATATTGATTTTATTTCTGATGATAAATTTTCTCCTTCTACTCCTAAATATATTCCTATAGTTTTTGTCTCTTCTTTTGTTGGAATTAATTTTATTTCTTTTATTTCATCATTTCTTTTTATTGTTACTAATATTTCATTTCCATTTGATTTTTGCATAGCTTCATCTATATCACTTTTTAATCTTATCTTTTTTCCATTTATTTTTAATATTTTGTCGTTCTGTTCTATTCCAACTTTTTCTGCTACATAATTTGCGACTGTTGAATCTACTGTGTTTGATATATAATTTCCACTACATGATACTAATATAAAATATACTAGTAAACCAAATATTATATTAACAGCTCCGTCCTGCTATAACTACAGCTATTCTTTTTGGAACACTAGCCGTACTAAAAGAACCTTCTTCGTCAGAACGTTCTTCCTCTCCTAACATATTTACAAAACCACCAAGTGGTATAAGTCTTAATGCATATTTTGTTTCTTTACCTTGTCTTCTCCAAACTGTTGGTCCAAATCCTATTGCAAATTCTTTTACTTTTATTTTACAGGCTTTTGCAACTAAAAAATGTCCACTCTCGTGTATAAATATTAAAAATCCTAATAGAAATATTATTTTTATTGCACTTATTAAAAATGAAACCAATTTATGCCTCCTTTTATTTTCTATCCAAATTTGGTTTTACAGGTTGCTAAAAATAGCCCCTATAATAATAAATTACAAATTGCTAATCAAATTTAATAAAAAATATGCAAATGGTGCTATAAATATTATACTATCTATTCTGTCTAAAATTCCACCATGCCCAGGTATTAAATTTCCAAAATCTTTTATTCCTTCTGTTCTTTTTAGTGTTGATGCTGATAAATCTCCTATTTGACTTAATATGCTAAGAACTGCCGTTATTAACCCTATATATACATACGAAAGTGTTAAACCTCCAAATTTATTTATAAAGAATGTATATATTAATGAAATTAATATTGCTCCTATTGTTCCTCCGTACACAGCCTTCTTTTGATTTTTTAGGACTTATTTTACTAAATTTGTGTTTTCCAAATTTAATTCCAACAAGATATGCAAAAGTATCTGTTCCCCATGCTGAAATTAAAACAAACCAAATTAGATATTTTCCTTTTTCCATTCCATACAACATTGATATAAATGATAAGAAAAATGCTATATAACATATTCCAAAAAGTGTAACTGCTATATCACTTATACTTGTTTTCATATTACTTGCTATTACTTTCATAAAAAGTAGTGCTACTATCAATGCTAATAGAGCTCCGACAAATAGTTAATAAATATTCTTTTGGAATCACGTGTAAAAATGGTATTAATAAGCATGGTATATATGCTATCCATTTTACTGGTTTATAGTCAACACTTAAGCATTTTAAATATTCATACATTGCTATAATTGATATTATACCTAAAAACACATCTATTATATATGTATTCCCATATATAAAAATTAATGCAACAATCGGTAATCCAATTACTCCACTTAATATTCTTTTTAACTTCATATAATTAATCCTTTCATGTTGAAGGGTCCCATGAGTGTAACCCCTACATTATTCTTTATTAAATTTTAATTAAAATTTATGGACGCCCTCCAAATCTTCTGTTTCTTTTTTGATATACACGTATTGCTTCTAATAAATCCTCTTCTCCAAAATCTGGCCAATGTTTATCTGGAAAATAAAATTCTGTATATACTAATTGCCATGGTAAAAAATTACTTGTTCTTAATTCTTTGCTTGTTCTTATAAGCAAATCTGGATCTGGCTGACCTGCTGTATATAAATTATCTGATATTAATTTTTCATTTATATCTTCTATACTAATTTCATTATTTTTTACTTTTTCTGCTATTATTTTTGTTGCTCTAACAAGCTCTGTCCTTCCTCCATAGTTAAATGCTATATTTAATGTAAGTCCTGTATTGTTTTTTGTCATGTCTATAGCTTTCTCTATAGATTTTTGTAAGCTTTTAGATAATCCTTTTATATCTCCAATTACTTTAATTCGTATATTTTGTTTATCTTTCTCTTTTATGAATGCATCTACTCGCATTCTAAGTATCGCCATTAGTGCTGAAACTTCTTTTTGACTTCTTTTCCAATTTTCTGTTGAAAATGCATATACTGTTAAATATTTTATTCCTATTTTATTGCAAAATTTTGATATGTCTTCTAATGCTTGTGCTCCTGCTCTATGTCCATCTCTTGTTGTAAGTCCTCTATCTTTTGCCCATCTTCTATTCCCATCCATTATTATTGCTATATGCTTAGGTAGATTTTCTTTATCTATATCTTCCATTTTATTGCCCCTTTATTTCATTTTTAATTTATACTATTCTATCATATTATATAAAAAAAATGAAAGCTTTTTGAAAATAAATTTCAAAAAGCTTTTTAGTTAATCCATTACATTATCCGTTTTGTCTTAATTAGTAGTATTATTAATTATTATATTATTTACAATGTTGTTTGCATTGTTAAGTTGTTTGCATTGTTAAATAGTTATTGCTAAGGCTATTATTGCAACTTCCAATATTATGATGCTAAGTATTTTTGTTTGTTCTTTTGTTGATTTTTTCATTTACTTCTCTT
>CALYZR010000091.1 GCA_945610215.1 uncultured Clostridium sp.
CTTGAAGGTGCAGAATTTACAATTAAATTAAATTCAGCAGTAGAAAAAGCATATTCACAAGGATACACTTATGCGGAAGTATGGAATGGTGTTGATGAAAACGGAAATAAAGTTAATGTCGATACTAAAAGAGTTGCAGAAGCTCAAAAAATAGCTCCTACTTATGATGTATTAGTAACTGATAAAGATGGTAATGCATACACACAAAAGAACTTACCTTATGGTAAATATATCGTTAAGGAAACAGTTACACCAAAAGATTATGAAAGTGCAAGTGATTTCTATTTTTCTATTACTCAAGACGAAAGTGAAATAAAAGAAATACCACAAAAAACAAAACATATTGTTGTTAATAATGAACAATTAGAAGCATATATAAAGTTAATCAAAAAAGATTTAAAAACTGGAAAAGTTGTTACATTGACAAGTACAACCTTTGAAATAAAAGCTGAAAAAGATATTTACGATAGAGCAACAGGAAAAATAATATGGAAAAAAGGAGAATCAATTTCACAAAAAATTGGTAGTACAACATATACTTCATTTACAACAAATGCAGATAATATGATAGTACCAGATAAAAGCTTTACTAATAACAAAGATGATAAAGGTTCAGTTGTTACTCCTTTACAATTACCAGTTGGAAGTTATGCAATTTATGAAATAAAAACTCCAAAAGGTTTCTTACAATTAGAAAAACCAGTTACTTTTGAAATAAAAGGAATAAGAGATTATGATAAAGATCAAGATGAAGATTTTATTAAAGAAGTTTTAATGAAAAATGAACAACCTACAGGCACTTTAATTATAAATAAAACAATAGCATTAAGAGAAGATGCTGACACATCATTGGTTGATACCTCTGATTTATCAGGTATTGAATTCAAACTTACTGCAAAAGAAGATATTATTGATTATGCAGATGGAAGCAAAATATATACTAAAGGTCAAGAAATAAAGAAATATAATTTGGATAAAAAAGGTAATTTAAAAGTTGATAATTTACCTATGGGAACTTATGAATTAGAGGAAACAAAAACTTTAGACGGATTAGTTTTAAATTGGACTAAATATGAAGTAAAATTTGAACAAAAAGACTTAACAACAAAGGTATATGAAGATATTAAAGATATATCTAATGATACAACAATGTTTGAATTTTCTAAAAAATCTGTAACAGGAGATGATGAACTTGAAGGTGCAAAATTATCTGTTATTGATGAAAATAATAAAGTTGTTGATACATGGACATCTACTAAAAAGACTCATAAAATAGAGGGCTTGGTAGTTGGAAAAACTTATAAATTAAAAGAAGAAATTGCACCTGATGGATATGTAAGAGCTTCTACAATAGAATTTAAAGTTGAAAGTACAACAAAAGTACAACAAGTTAAAATGATAGATAAAATAGTAACAATGACAAAAGCAGATATAGGTGGAAAAGAAATTGAGGGTGCAGAAATTGTTGTTACTGATAAAGACGGAAATGTAATCGATAGTTGGACATCTACAAAAGAAAGTCATAACATAAATGGAATAGAAGAAGGTAAAAAATATATTTTACATGAAGAATATGCTCCTGATGGATATGTTGTAGCAACAGATGTTGAATTTGAAGTTACAAATAAAAAAGATATTCAAAAAGTTGAAATGATAGACAAAATAGTAGAAATGAGCAAAGTCGATATTGCAGGAAAAGAAATTGAAGGTGCAACAATTCAAGTATTAGATAAAGACAACAAAGTAGTTGATGAATGGGTATCTGGTAAAGAACCACATAAAATCAAAAATTTAGTTGAAGGAGAAACTTATACATTACACGAAGAAATAGTTGCAGATTCTTATGTAAAAGCAACTGATGTTGAATTTATTGTAACAACAGATAAAGAAACACAAAAAGTAGTTATGATTGATAAATTAGTAGAAATAACTAAAACAGATATAATTAACGGAAATGAACTTGAGGGTGCAGAACTAGAAGTAACAAATGAAGATGGTAACACAATAGATAAATGGACATCTACTAAAGAACCTCATAAAGTAAAAGGTTTAGAAGAAGGTAAAACATATATCTTAAAAGAAACTACTGCTCCTTATGGTTATGAAATTACTGAAGAAATAAAATTCACAGTAACAACTGATAAAGAAACTCAAAAAATAGAAATGAAAGATATGCCAATACTAAAAAATGTAAAGGTAATTAAGATTGATACTGAAACAAAAGAAGTTATTAAAGACAAATTCATATTTGCAATATACGAAGATCCAGAATGTACAAAACTTATTAAAGAGGTTAAATCTAATTCAGAAGATGGAACAGCTTTATTTGAAGAATTGAGATATGGAACATATTACATTAAAGAAATAAAAGCACCAAAAGATTATGAATTATCTAATAAAGTTGTTAAAGTAGAAATCAATGACAAAGGTATATTTATAGATGATACACAAGTAGAAGAAAATGAAAATACAATAGAATTTACTTTTGAAAATAAAAAGATAGAAGTTCCTAAAACTGGAGTTGAAAGCAAAATAAAATTATTTGCTAGTGCAATAATTCTATCTTTACTAGGAATAGCTTATATAATTAAGCGTAAACAAAATAAAGATAAATAATAAATGATGGAGAGCTAGAATTATTAGCTCTCTTTAATTTGTTAAAAATAGGAGGTGTGAAATGCCTAGAAAAAGAAACTTAAGAATGGAAACATATAACAAGTTAATAAGTATTGGAAAATCAACAGAAAAAGATATTTCAAATTTAAAAATAGAAGATTTAAAAGAAATAACGAAAGACCCTGATGTTTTGAATATTATTGCTTTACGAGAGTTTATTAAAGACCATAATACAATAGGGTATTTCAATTATCAAGAAACGAGAAAGGAGGAAACCGATGGCGAATAAATATCAACTAATAAATGAAATGGCAAGTGAAACATTGAAAGAAATTACTCAAAATGGAGAAAGTTGGATTAAGTTTTTAAATACGGCGAGTAACAATTACAAATATTCTTTTAATGAGCAAGTGTTAATATATGCTCAAAAACCAAATGCTACTGCTTGTGCAGATATAGAAACTTGGAATAAAAAATTACGAAGATGGGTTAATAAGGGTGCAAAAGGTATTGCCTTATTATCAATGGAAAATGGCAGAAATGTATTAAGACATGTTTTTGATATTTCAGATACACATAGTGGTATAAATAAAGATTTTAAGTTATGGGAAATAAAACCTTCTTATGAAAATGGAATTATAGAAACACTAGAAAATAGTTTTGGAAATTTAGAAGTTAAATCTAATTTAGCAGAAGCAATATATTCAGCATCTATAAATTTAGTTGAAGATAATTATCAAGATTATTTAGTTGATTTAAAAGAAGTTTTAGATGGTAGCTTATTAGAGGGAATGCAAGATATAGATTTAGAGGGAAACTTTATTGTATTACTTGCAAAATCAATATCATATATGGCAATGAAAAGATGTGGTATTGATCCAGCAGAACATTTTAATGTATCAGATTTTGAAATGATTAGTAGTTTTAATAATAAAAGAGTTGTTTCAAGATTAGGTGCAGCAATAAGTGATATTGCAGAACAAGAATTAAGAGAAATCTATTCTAGTGTTATAAATTATGAAAAAAATTATAAATTAACAAATCGTACATTTGTTAATAATGAAAAAATAAATTATCATAATAATGAAGAAAAAAATAATGAAGGGAGAAATGATTATGATAGAATTAACATACAATCAAATGGGAGATTACCAAATACCACAAGTAGCATTACCAAAAACGAAGAAAATGGCACAGGGGAGATTCTCAAGAATGAGGGAGAAATTCCTAAAAGAACACAAAAGAGGGTTATACGAGGAATTAATGTTAGATGGCAAGATGGAAGAACATTTAGGAGAAATAGAG
>CALYZR010000092.1 GCA_945610215.1 uncultured Clostridium sp.
AATTTTTCTTTTAATGCTTTTGTTGATATCGCAGCTTTTTCTCCTGTCACTATTTGTATTACGCTATAGTCATTTGGGACTTCTCCTGTTATAGGATCTTTAAAATCTTCTAATTTTATTTTGTTTTTATCTATTTCTGATTCGTCTTTATAGAAACCATTTTCTCCAACTAAGTTCTTTATTTCTATTCCTTCTGGTAATACTTCTTTTCCAGTTGTTTCGTCTGTAGTCTTTGGTATAGACCAAATACTATTGCTTGTATAACCTGGTAAGAAACCTAAACCTTCTGGTAAATAGTCTGTTATTTCTGTTGCATATCCATCTCTTTCACCTTCGTTGTATACTCTTATTTTATATGTAACTATGTCTCCTTTTCTTACTGTTACTGGATCTTTTGGATGAACATATTCTGCTGTTGTTATTTTCTTACCTGTTGTTTCATCTATTGTATTTAACTTGCTTGTATTTATTTTTGGTGTTCTATCGTTACTGTCTTTTAGTTCTGTTCCATTTAATGATGTTATATATTTACGAAGTGATAAATCAAATGGAGTTCCATTTATAATTATTTTTTCAAAATCGTCATCATCTTGTTGTCCTTTATAATGATATTCCGAATCTGTTAGATCATTTTTGTTATTATCATTTCCCTTATATCCTGGTAATTGCTCTAACAATTCTTCTTTTGTTGGAACATTAAATTCTTCTGGTTTTGAATCTCTGTCTTTATTGTTGTCTACTGTTGGTCTTGGTGTTGAACTATAATCCATTGTAGCAACATTTGTCAAAACTAGGTCATTACCTGTTGCTGTAGCTGTTACTTTTAATTTTATATCTATTGATTTGCTATCTAAAACTTCTCCGTCAAATGCATTTAATTCAAATAGATATGGAGTTAATCCATCTTCCGTTGTTGTGTTTTGTTCTAATTTAGATATTGTAATTGTATTTTTTTCTTCATCTATAGCATATGCATATTTTTTTCCTTCTAATTCTTCTTCAGTATATTCACCCTGGTTCTTATACTCTATAAACTCTGGATTTGATTCTACATCAAACTCTAATCCTTCTGGTAAACAATCTGTTATAGAATATACATATCCTTCTATATCACCTTCGTTATAAACTGTAAATGTATATGTTACTATATTACCTGTTTGTACTTCGACAGGATATTTTTTATGTTTATAGTCTGCTGTCGTTTCTTCTCCTTCTGCAAGTTTGCTTATATCTATATCTGGTACTCTAGAATCTTTTCCTTCTAAAATTTCATCATTTACTGCTGTTATATATTTACGAAGGGCTAAATCAAATACTTTGCCTGGTAATACTAAATCTTCATAATCGTCATCATCTTCTTGATATGTGCTATTATCTTCTGGTGGAATATAGTCATCTAAATCTGGTTTCTCTGGTACAGAATCATCATCATCTCCTGTATCTTGTGTTATTGCAGCTATATTTCTTAAATTTTGCTCAACTCCACTTGCTATTGCTACGACTTTACATTGTACCTCCAAATCAGCATAATATAATCCGCCTTCACCTTTTTCCGCCTTTTGCCAAATCCCTTCTATTGTCTCTGATGTTTTTGTTTTATCGAAAGCCTTGATTGTTGTATCTTTTAAATAATCCGATGTTATTGGTGTTACTTCTGTTCCATTTTTTAATGTTATTGGTGTTCCTGCTTTCCATCCATATTTAGTATTTATCTCGCTTTCAGCAACTAACTCCAATCCTGCTGGTAAATAATCTGTCACTTCTGTTGCTGTTCCATCTACTTGTCCTTCGTTATATACTCTTATTTTATATGTAACTATATCTTCTGTTTCTACTTTTAATTTGTTTTTTGGATGTGTATATGTTGCTGTATATTCTATTTCTCCTGTTCTTTCGTCTTTAACTCCTTCTATTAATGTTGTTGTATCTATTTCTGGTGTCCTATCTGCAACTTCTATATTCTCTTCTCCACGTTTAATTGCTGCTATAAATTTACGTAATGCTAAATCAAATTTTTTTGGTGTTTCTGTTGATATTTCGTCATCTGCTTCTGCTTTATCTCTTTTTATTTCTATTACTGCTTGATCATCGTTTCCACTATATAAGAAGTTTGCTGTTACCCATTTTGCCGTTTTTGATACCTTTAGTGAAAATTTTGAACAGTCTATATCACTAAATTCCAATGCTGTTTTATATAATTTAATATAATATGTTTGATTGTATGTAACATTATCTATTGTAACAGTTGATCCTGTAGAATCTATAATGTCAAAATTTTTTATTTTCTTTAAAACATCTCCTGTTTGTTCAATGTAATAATATTGATTAATAATGTTTTCTTTTCCATCTTTTAGTGCTAATTCAAAATCATTATATCTTGGATCATTTGTCGTAATTTTAAATGGTCCTATTAAATAATAGTTTTCATATGGATTTATTACCGCTCCTGTACTACTTTTATCCTCTACGCTAAATTTTGTGTTTTTATCAAATTCTATTGTTACACTATCTCCATTTGTTATATCTCTTATTTTACTATTTGTATCTGCTCCTTCTTTTAATGCTCCTTCTACAAAATATTGATATATTCTATTTAAGTAATTTGCTCTTGTTGTTCCAAATATATCATTGTTTCCATTAATTGCTAGCCAATTAACTGGTGTTAAATTTGTTGTTGATACAGAGTTAGTGTTTCCATTTTCATCATAGTTTGCAAAATACCAAAATGCTAATTGTTGTATTACTTCTAAATCATCATCTGTTATCATGCTTTGGTTTACTTTTGCGATTCCTATTTTTGTTAGTAATTCTGCTTTGTACTCTTCTGCATTATATTTTTCTGTACTTACTGGTAAATATGCATTATCTGCTATCCATAAGATTGCATTATATATATTAACATCATTATATGTATTTCCATTAAAAGTAATTGTTTCTTTTCTGTCTAAATCAACATTATATAGTTCCTTATACTTAGCAACTACATCATTTGCATTCGTTTTTATATCTTCTATTACTGTATATTTCGTTGAATTTGTTGAACTATCTTTTCCATATTCTACATTTCCAAAACCTTTTCCACCTCTCAAACAGTAAAAGCTATCTTCAAACTTCTTATATGGAGCTTCTAAATCTTTTTTATCAAAGTCAAAAATTTTCACAATTGAATAATTCAATTCTTGACCGTCTTTGCTTCTAGCAAATGTATATTCTTCATTGTCTATGTTTCCATCTCCGTTGTCATCACTATATGGTCTTGTTTGTTGATATGTAAGGTTTCTTTCTGCAGCATATACAGCATTAGAACTTAATACTAATGTTGAAATTAATGCTATTGTTAATGCCATTAATAAAATCTTAATCCTTTTCATAATTTACCTTCCTTTTTACAAAATACTAACTATATATATTATAGATTTTTTTTAAATTAAATCAATACCCTTTTTTAGATGATTTCTTTCTGCTAAAAGACTTCCTTTTTTGACTTTACGGAAGCCATTTTTAAGGGGTTCGTCTTTTTTTAATGTCAAATATTACATTTTTATGACATTTTTTGTATACGTAATTAAATTTTTATATTTTTTATCTCTTTTGCCTTATCTCCGTAGTTTTTTAGCTTTTTAGTTTTAATAAAAAGCACTTTTTTAATTTTATTGAAATATGTCTTTAATCAAAGGTTTTACCCAATTATACATATTAATTATACAATATTTTTAATTATTTATCAACACATTATGTAAAAAACATTTTAACAATTAAATCCAGCATTTTCTATTGACTTTTTTATTTAAATTTGCTATTATAATTATGCTTTAATTTCTGCGGGAATAGCTCAGTTGATAGAGCGCTGCCTTGCCAAGGCAGAGGTCGCG
>CALYZR010000093.1 GCA_945610215.1 uncultured Clostridium sp.
GATGTATTTGCAAAACAATATGAGAATCAAGTTGTTTTGATTGATCAAAGTGCTATTACTGCAACTGGTCGTTCAACTGTTTGTACATATTTAGGATTTTTTGATGAAATTAGAAAAGTATTCGCAAAAGAAAATAATGTATCAGATAGCTTATTTACTTTTAATGGTAAAGGAGCGTGTCCATATTGTAAAGGAAGAGGTGCCATTACAACAGAATTAGTATTTATGGAGCCAGTTACAACTGTTTGTGAATACTGTAATGGAACAAGATTTAGTGATGAAGCTCTAAGATATAATTATAAATGTAAAAATATTGTAGATATTCTTAACATGAGTGTAGAAGATGCAGCTTACTTTTTTAGTGATAATAAAAAAATAATGAATCATTTACAATCACTTATGGAAGTTGGACTTCCTTATATTTCACTTGGACAACCACTTTCGACTTTTTCAGGTGGTGAAAGACAAAGAGTAAAACTTGCTCAAAATATCAAGAAAAAAGGCAATATTTATATTTTAGATGAACCAACTACTGGATTACATGCATCTGATATTACTAAAGTTATGGAAATTCTAGAAGGAATTGTAGATAGAGGAAACACAGTAATTGTTATTGAACATAATACGGATGTTATGAAACTTGCAGATTATCTTATTGATGTTGGACCAGATGGGGGAACTAAGGGTGGTAAGATTGTATTTAAAGGTACTCCAAAAGAAATGGTAGAACATGGAAATACAATTACAGCAGAGTATTTAAAAAACACAGCATTATAGCAACTATAGGAGGGTATAAAAATGAAATATGAAAAAACTTTAAAATACAATACAGATTTAATCAATCAAAAAATTATGGGACCAAACCCATTAAAATTGGAAGAAGAACTTATGAAAGACAATAAAATAAAAACTGGCTCAGTTGTTATGGATTTAGGAAGCGGTCAAGGTATCACATCAATTTTTTTAGCAAAAGAGTATGGGTTTAAAGTATATGCAACTGACCTTTGGAGTGATGCAGAAGAAAAACGAATATTCTAAAAATGATAAAAAAGCAATTGATGCAGGAGCTTGCAAATACTTAAATTTTATTGCTATTGTTTTAAAGAAAAAATAAGTTTTGTACAAAGAGGGTAATTATGAACCATACCCCTTAAAGTAGACACAAAATAAAAAAGAGTGTATACTTTAAGGGGTATGGTTCATTATTTACTCTCTTTTAATTTATGAATATGATTATAATAAAAAATGTATTAACATAAAAGATAAAAAACACTTACTAGGTTCTTATAAATTTAGTAAGTGCATTTTTTATAAAATTCTAAAAAACTATGTACAAATAATGTATTGAGTGATACAATACCACGAGATACAAAAAGGAAGATTGATAATGCCAACAAAAATTAGAATCTCGAAAGATGGGTATTAAATAAAGAGGGGGAAAATAAATAATGAAAAATGTTTGCCTATATATGAAAAATATATGAATGAAATAATGATGGAAGTTCGAGGACTAGCTGAAGGGTTACATCAAAAATATGAAGATTTAGCATACTGGTTATTTAATATATATTGCAATGAAGAAGAATATGGTTGCTATGATTTAACAAGAAAAATAAATTACAATTTAGGAGTGTGAGAATATGGCAATGTGGAATGCTTGGCGAGGCTGTAAAAAATGTAGTGATGGTTGTTTACATTGCTATATTCATAAGGGAGATTTTAAAAGAAATGTTAATACTAATGAAATAGTAAAAACAAAAGACTTTGAAAAACCAATAGAAAAATTAAAAAATGGAAATTATAAAATGAAATCTGGAATAGTTTATACTTGTTTTTCAACTGATTTTCTAATTGAGGAAGCAGACCAGTGGCGAAAAGAGTGTTGGAAAATGATTAAAGAAAGACAAGATTGTACTTTTTTATTCTTAACCAAAAGAATAGATAGATTTATGAAATGTATTCCTGATGATTGGAATTATGGTTATGATAATGTAGTTGTATGTTGTACTGTTGAAAATCAAAAAAATGCTGATTTTAAACTATCTATCTTTAAAGATTTACCAATAAAGCATAAATGTATTACAGCACAACCATTACTTGAAAAAATAGATATAGAAAAGTATCTTGATAATATAGAACTTGTAGTAGTTGGTGGAGAATCCGATATAAATGCTAGACCACTTAACTATAATTGGGTTTTAAATATTAGAGAACAATGTATAAGAAAAAATGTTAGTTTTGAATTTAGGCAGTGTGGAACTTATACGATAAAAGATGGAAAACAATATAAACTGCAAACAAAAGACTTGTGCAAACAAGCAAAATTAGCAAATATTGATTATAAAAAATAGTAATATAAATTACAATTTTAAGGAGAGTTACAATGAAAACAGAAAGAATCAAAATAGATAATATTCCATCAATAATATGGGGAGAAAAAAGTTGTAAAGTATTCATAGCAATACATGGAAATATGTCTAATAAGGAAGATGAAGTAATACAAATATTAGCAGATAATATTACAAATAAAGGTTATCAGTTAATAAGTTTTGATTTACCAGAACACGGAGAACGAAAGGTAGATACTAAATATTTATGCAAAGTTCAAAATTGTGTGAATGACTTAAAAAAAGTTATGGAGTATGCAAAAGCTAATTATAGTGAAATTAGTATATGGGCTTGTAGTATAGGAGCATATTTTAGTTTATTAGCGTACAAAGAAGAAAATATAAAAAAATGTTTATTTTTATCTCCAGTTGTTAATATGAAAATAATTATAGAAAATATGATGTTATGGAGTAATACAACTGAAAAAGATTTGAAAGAAAAACAAGAGATAAAAACAGACTTTGGACAAATTTTATATTGGGATTATTATTTATATGTTAAGGAACATCCAATAAATGCTTGGAATAAAGCGTCATATATTTTATATGGAAATAAGGACAATATGCAAGATGAAAATATAATAAAAAATTTTGCTAATAACTTTAATTGTAAATTATCTGTATTGGAAAATGGAGAGCATTATTTTCATACAAAAGAGCAATTAAGTTATTATAAGAATTGGTTAGATATAGCTGTAATAGAAGGGAATATATAATGGAAATTTACCTAGAAAATAATAGTTCAGAATTAAATAATATGATTAAAAAATTAGAAGACAAAGATGACAAGGTTGCATACAATAATTTACTTGAATTAGAAAAGATAGCTGAGAAAAGTGATGCAATATATGAATATTTTGATATATTTTTAGAAATGTTAGACAATGAAAAATCTTTTATTAAGGTACGAGGATTTAGACTTATTTGTAAAAATGCAAAATGGGATAAATATAATAAAATAGATGATTCTATAGATAAGATATTGCAAGAACTAAATGATGAAAAACCTACATCAGTTAGACAATGTTTAAATGCAATAGCAGAAATTGTGGAGTACAAAAAAAGTTTAAATAATAAAATAAAAGAAAAATTATTAAAAATAAATTATTTGAATTATAAAGATAGTATGCAAAGCCTAATATTTAAGGATGTAGAGAAGATTTTAAAGTTAATTAATGAAAGAGAGGGATAAATTATAGGGTCATTAGCAATTTTATTTATGTATGCAATTGTAATAGGAGTAATTTCAGTTGTTCTATATTTTGTTATAAAAAAAGCAATAAAAGATGCTTTAAAAGAATACAATAATGATAAGGACAAATAGGATAAAAATAAGAAAGACCAATGTTTAATGCAGAAGAAGCTAAAAAACAAAAGATATGGTTATTTATTACAACCAAATAGATATAGGAATATTCTTATGTTTCTTAGAACTTTGTCTAAATAAAAATA
>CALYZR010000094.1 GCA_945610215.1 uncultured Clostridium sp.
CTACATTTTCTATTGCTTCAATTTCATTTTTTAATTGTTCCTTATATATTAAAATTTCGCTAATTGAATTTCCATATTTTCTTTTCATTGTAAATATCGTGTCTAATCTTCTTTCTATTTCTTGCATTTCGTATGGATCATACTCTGTATCTTCTTTTAGTGAATAAATATCTCTACTAGTTTCTTGGATTTCGTAATATATATTTTTTAATTCTGCTAGTTTTTCTTTGTATATTTCTCCACAATTCTCTATTTTTTCGAAACATCTTATAGCATTTGATATTCCTTCTATTGCATTATTATTTAAATTATCATCTATAATTTGTAGATTTTCTTTTAGTTTTTCACTATTTACCATTATTGTATGCTTTTCGTTTAATTCAGTTTCTTCTGTTTCTTTTAAATTTGCTGTTTCTATTTCATTTAACTGATATTTTAATAAATCTAATTTTCTTTCTTTTTCTGTTTCATTGCCATAATTGTTTTCTAAATCAGCTTTTGTTTTATTATATTCGCTGAAAAGCTCTGAATACTGTGCTTTTAGTAAATTTATTTCTTGCCCTGCAAAATCATCTAAATATGATATATGATTTGAATTATCTAATAAATTTTGATTGTCATGTTGTCCATGTATATCTATTATTTTACTCATAACTTTTTTTAATTCGCTAACTGTTACTAATTTACCATTTATTTTGCACGTATTTCTTCCATTTGAATATATTTCTCTTGAAATAATTATATTTCCATCCTCTGCAATCTCACTCTCTGGTAAATAAATACTTGCCTCTACTAATGAATATGTTTCTCCTTTTCTTATTATTTCTTTAGAAAATCTTCCACCTGAAATTATTTCTAAAGATTGTATTATTAAAGTTTTTCCTGCTCCTGTTTCCCCTGTTAAAATGTTTAGCCCTTCGTTAAAATCTATTGATAAATCATCTATAATTCCAATATTTTTTATATGTAATGTTGATATCATATTTCTTCCTCCAAATATTTGTTCGTATATATTTTATTCTTTTACTTTTTAATTGTCAATAGATTTTTGCGAAAAAATGTTCTTTATTTTTTATTAAAAAAATAAAGGGAATATCCCTTTATTTTACTTCTGATTTCCATAATCCATGTTTGTTACAATATGCATATAGTATAGACCCTGGAATATATTTAAATCTTACTTCTGTGCTTTGCTCTGGATATAATCTTATTCTTGTTGTTTGATTGTCACTTACTTGGGCAATCCACATAATATAATGGTCTTTTTCCATAGGATGCTCTACTTCTCCAACCTTTACTGCAATTTCGTCTTCTACTCTTTTATATACTGGAACATGTTTTTCAGTTGCTGCATCTGTACTATTTGCCTCCATTAGTTCCATTTCCTTACCACAACATCTCATGTGATTTATATCTCCTTGAATTAATCCTATTATGTTTCCACAAATTGGGCATCTGTAAAATACAGTATTTCTTTCTTTCATTTTATATTCCTCCCTTACTTTTTATTATTTGTATTATTATATCATATGATTATTTTTTTTACTATCTTTTATTTAAAAGGTAAAACCCCATCAAAAATATCAAATCCATTTCTTCTTGGTACCATCATCATAAGTCATTCCTCCTTTTAAAATTTTTATGTGTTGATACCCAAAATAGGTTGCACATATGTACTTTAATGCTATTTTTTCCCTGTTGCAAGTATATTATACATCATTTTTAGCAATGCCAAGAGGAGAATGCTAATTTTTTTGAAATTTTTTAATATGTTTCTATACCAAGTAATTCTTTTGCAAGTATTCCGATTATATATGAAATTACTGCAACTGATAAAGAAATTACTGCCATTGTAACAAAATTCTTTAAAAATGGTTCTTCTTTTGCTACTGATATATAGTAATTAAAGAACATTATTATAAGTATTACTGTAATAATCATTACTGTAAATGCAGCTACATACATATTACTTGGGAATAACAAATATGGTAATACAAGTAATGCAACTGTTATAAGATATGCCATTCCTGTATAAATACTTGATTTTAATGCTTTTGGATTATTATCTGCTCTTTCTGCTAAATAGTTTGATGCAGCCATAGAAAATGTTGCAGATACTCCTGTTATTATTCCTGTTAATGCAACTAATCTTGTATTTGCTAGTGCAAATGTTACACCTGCAATTGCTCCTGTAAGTTCTACTAAAGCATCATTTAACCCTAATACCATTGCCCCTATATAATGTAATCTTTCCTCATCAAGCATATTATAAAGTTCTTTTTCATGTCTTCTTTCGTCTTCTAAAATTGTTGCTGCTTCTGGCAATTCTTGTTTCATTTTTTCATAACCTGCTTGTGCTAAATTTTCTTTTTTTTGCATTGTTTTAACAACAAAGGTAAATCCCATAACTACCGTTAAGATTTTAAACCATATTATTGATAGCTTACCTGGTTTTAAATCTTTTTTAGTAATATTTTTCCACACAGCAGCATGTTTTGCCTCATCTTTTGACATTTGCTCAAGTAGTTTTTTATTTTCTTCGTTTTTTTCTCTTTTTGCCATAAATGCATATAATATAGTACCTTGCTCTTCATCAATTTGTGCTTTTTCTACTAGTTTCATTAACTCTTTACTAATTTGCTTTTCAGTCATTTTTTCCTCCTTTATTTTATATAAAAAAACATTGTATTCTATCATTGTACAAATAAAAGTAACTAAAACAGACTACAACGTTTCAACATAAACAAACAACAATTTTTTACTCCTTTTATAGAATACCATAATTTCCCTAATTTGTCAAAATAAATTTAGTTGTTCTATCTTATTTTGTGCTGTGTATCAAAAAATTATACTTATTTGCATGTCTTAACTCATCAGTCATAATTGACATTAGTAATGTATAACTATCTCCACTTGGCATTGTTCCCATAATTTTTCTGTACTTTGCAACTGCATCTAATTCTCCGAACAAAGCTTTTTCTAAATTTGATTTATAGTCTGAATTTGTATTAGTTGCAGTTAATAAAGTATCTGCTGGCAAGATTTGACCAGTAAATTCAAAATAAAGATTTCTTAAAATTTGATTATGCTTTCTTTCGTCATCCCTAATGCTTCTAATTATGTTCTTTTCTTTTTCTGTTGGAGCTTGATTTATTAAAGTTTCATAAAACATTTCATCTTCTTTCTCATCTCCAACTGATTTCCTTATTAATTCTATCGCTTGGTTTAATGTAATAATTTCTCCACTATCCATTTGTGGTTCGTTTCTTCTGTAGTTAAAATCTCCTGTTCCATAATATTGGTTATACATATTATAATAATCTGAATACATTTTCATTCCTCCTTAAATTTATAATATGTTTTATACAATGTTTTGTTCCATCTGATGTACAAAAATTAGCGACAAAAAAATAGTAATTTTTTCTATTTAGTATTTAATTATAAAGAATTTTTAATACAAGCTCCAGACGGATATTTATTAAGATTTTTTCAGGATTCAGGTGAAATAGCTAAGTAGAAATTTAATCTACTTAGCTATTTTAATTAAATAAATCTTTTATATAATTCCATATTAATTCATTTTGATAGCTTTCCTGTATATTTACCTTAGAATAACTAGCTGTGCTTCTCTATCTATTAATAATTTTAATAATTTTTGTCTGTTGTACTTTTTTATTTACATCACCTTCCATTCAAGTTGTTTTCATTTTTTAGTCAAAAAGTTGAAAATAAGCTCTATGAATTTCTATGAAATTCCATTTCAATTTGGTTTTTGGGGTAAGACTCGAACTTACGACCTTCGGGTTATGAG
>CALYZR010000095.1 GCA_945610215.1 uncultured Clostridium sp.
ATTCCGTTTATTCCATTTTATATCATCTGGATTAACTTCAGGAACAACTAAAGGTACTTCTTTATCCATTCTAAAAGCACTGCTATTATCTACTACAATACATCCTTTTGAAGCAGCAATTGGAGAAAATCTTTTAGAAGTTTCTCCACCAGCAGAAAATATTGCAAAATCAAAACCTTCATCAAATGAATCTTCCTTAAGTTCATGAACAGTGTATTCTTTTCCTAAAAAATTTATTTTATTTCCAGCAGATTTAGAAGAAGAAAAAAAAGCATACTCACTAATAGGTAAGTTTTTTTCCTCCAAAACTTTTCTTGCTGTTATTCCAACTAATCCAGTTGCACCAACTAAAGCTAATTTATATTTTTTCATAAAAACACCTTCCAAAATAAATTAAGATTATTATATGATATATTAATAAAAAATCAAATATTAATTTTAATTAATCAAATAAATTTTTCATGTCATATAGTCCATTTTTTTGTTTAATTAAAAATTTTGCAGCTTTTAACGCACCATTTGCAAAAATATTTCTTGATGTAACGGTATGAGTTATTTCTAGTGATTCATTTTCACCTAAAAACATTACAGTGTGTTTCCCAATTTCAGTTCCACCTCTTATTGAATGAATTCCGATTTCATTTTTAGGCCTAATTTCTCTTTTATCATGTCTATTATATTCATACTTCATTTCATTATCACGAGCTACATTTATAGTATCTGCTAGCATTAAGGCTGTTCCACTAGGACTATCTATTTTATTCCTATGATGAGTTTCAATAATTTCTATGTCAGAATCACTTAATTGAATTGCAAGTTTTGCAATTATATTTGACAACAAATTAATTTCATAAGACATATTACCAGATTTAAAAATAGGAATATCTTTAGAATAATTTTTTATTAGTTCTAATTCATTATTAGAAAATCCAGTGGTTGCTATAACAACAGGAATAGAGTGAGCTTTAGCATAGTCTAGTATTTTAATAGTAGCTTCTGGAATAGAAAAATCTATTATTACATCAGGATTTTCTTTTATTAACTTTGTATCAGAATATATAGGAAAAGAAATATTAGAAGGGATTTTATCAACTCCACAACAAATCTCAAAATCATTAGAATTATTTATGGCTTTTAAAACCTCTTTACCCATTCTACCATTTATTCCATTTATTAAAACTTTTAACATACTAGACCTCCATAATTAATTAATTCTTTTCTTAGTTTTTCTTTTCCAATAGTAGTCATTTCTACTAATGGAAGACGAGGAGTACCAACATTAAAACCACACATGTTGCAAGCTGCTTTTATAGGAATCGGATTAACCTCGCTAAACAAAGCGGATGTTAGCTTTAAAGTATCTAATTGTAATTTGGTCGCTTCTTTAATATTTCCATCAAAAAAATTTTGTACCATATCATGAACGTCTCTAGGAATAATATTTGAAAGGACAGATATTACTCCTAAACCACCAAGAGATAATATTGGCAAAATTTGATCATCATTTCCAGAATAAATAGCAAGATTTCCTTTGCATAAATTAGAAATTTCAGCTACTTGAGAAATGTTTCCACTAGCTTCTTTTATTGCAACAATATTTTCAATTTTTGATAATTCTAAACATGTTTCAGGTGTAATATTTAAGCCAGTTCTACTAGGTACATTGTATAAAATAATAGGAATGGTTATAGATTCAGCAATAGCCTTATAGTGTGCTATTAAGCCTGCTTGTGTTGTTTTATTGTAATATGGCGTAACAAGTAAAACCGCATCAGCACCAACGCTTTCAGCATACTTAGACATTTCAATTGCAGATTTTGTACAGTTTGCGCCTGTTCCTGCAATTATAGGAATTCTCTTATTTGCTACATCAATTGCAAATTTAATAACTTCCTTTTTCTCTTCAGTCGTCATAGTAGAAGATTCACCAGTAGTACCACAAACAATAATACTGTCAGCACCTTCTTTGATTTGAAATTTAATTAATTTTTTAAATTCCATAAAATTAACACCATTATTAGTAAATGGTGTAATGATTGCTGTTCCACAGCCTTTAAAAATAATCTTTTTCATAATTTTTTCGCTCCTTTGAAGCATTAATAACGTAAAAAATATAATTATAATTTTTACTATTAAATTATATTATAAAATAATAAAAAAGGGAAGCTTTTTAAGAAATTTGCATTAACATATGAAAAAAATATATAAAATAATGCATATAAGTAACAAAAAACAAAATTAAAGCATATAATACCTTAAAATGGAGAGGGTTATATGCTTGATTTTATTTTAAATGCTATTGTTTGGGTCTTAGCAATATATGGTTTAATAGAAATAATAAAAACAATATATTATGCATGTATATGCAGTAAAATAAAAACAAATGGAATTTATTTTATAATAGCAGTAAAAAATCAAGAAGAGCAAATAGAAGGTTTTATGCGTTCAATTATTTTTAGAATATTGTATGGTAAAGAAGAAAATATAAATGATATAATAATATCTGATTTAGGGTCTACTGATAACACAAAAGAGATATTAGAAAAATTGCAAGAAGATTATAAATTTATAAATTTATTAGATTGGAAAACATGCAAAGACTTAATTGACAATGTAAATTTAAAATAATTTACATATGCATTTTTTTGTGATATATATTAAATAACGTAATAAACAAATAAATAGGAGAGCATTGAATTTGGAAATTAAAGGACAAATATCAGAAATTATATATCAAAATGAAATAAATAGCTATACAATAGCCGAGTTCGAGACAGATGAAGAGTTAACTGTTGTTGTAGGCTATTTACCTTTTATAAACAAAGGAGATAGCCTTAAATTACTTGGCAATTTTGTAAATCATCCAGATTATGGAAGACAATTTAAGATACAGACATTTGAAAAAATTATGCCAGAAACGCTAGAAGCACTAGAAAAATATCTGGCTGGAGGAATTATAAAAGGAGTTGGGCCAGCAACATCAAAAAGAATAGTAGACAAATTTGGAGAAGAAACAATAGCAGTTTTAAAATTTGAACCAGAAAGGTTATCAAATATAAGAGGAATAAGCAAGCAAAAGGCAGAGGAAATATCAGAAGAGTTTAATGAAAAATGGGATTTGTGGCAAATAGTTGGATTTTTAGAAAAATTTGGAATAACAGGACAAAATAGTAAAAAAGTATATGAAAAATTGGGACAAGATGCAATTTCAAAAATAGAAAAAAACCCATATATACTACTAGATATAACATATGGAGTAGATTTTAAAAAAATAGATAAAATGGCTATGGATTTAGGAATAGATGAGCAAAGTAGTAGCAGAATTTCAAGTGCTATAAAGTATAGTTTAGTTTTGGCTGGAAATAATGGAAACAGTGCTGTGTTATATAACAATTTACTTAGTTATGTGTCTAATTTGTTAGGAATAGGAACAGAAACCATAGAAGAGGAAATAATAAATTTAAAAGCAAAACAAGAATTATTTTTAGAAGAATATGAAGATAATGAGTGGGTATATTTAGATACTTTTTATAGTGCAGAACAAAATATAGCAGAAAAATTAATTGCATTGGATAAAGCCAAAAATATTAAATATATAAAAAACTTTAAATCAGAATTAGCAAAAACAGAAGAAAATGAAAAAATAATTTTATCGGAAGAACAAAAAGAAGCAATAAAAGCAGTAAATGAGAATAATGTATGTGTAATAACTGGTGGCCCAGGTACTGGTAAAACTACAATTATAAAATCAATAATAAAGATATATGAAGCAAGAAAAATG
>CALYZR010000096.1 GCA_945610215.1 uncultured Clostridium sp.
TTGTAACATATGTTTACATAAAAGTCAATTGTTTATGCAAAATTTTCCATTTATGTTTCTTTAAAGCCTTCTCCGAACACCTCTCTTGCATTTGTTATCACTATAAATGCATTATTGTCTATATCTTTTACTATTTTTCTTATTTCTCTTACTTCATTTCTTGAAGCAACGCAAAATAACACTTCTCTATCCTTTTTCTTATACATACCTTTTCCATAAAGAGAGGTGCTTCCTCTTTTTATTTCATTACCTATTTTTTTTGCTATTTCTTCATTTTTAGGTGATATTATATACATAACTTTTGCAAAATCAATACCTTCAAAAAAGATATCAAGCATTTTTCCCATTATATATATTGTAATTGCTGAATATAGACCTATTTCTAATTCTCTAAAAAATATGACGTTTGTTGCAACAATTAATGTATCTAACATTACCAATAAATTACTAATTCTTACATTGGGCTTATATACTTTTATAATCTGTGTTAAAAGGTCTGTCCCTCCTGTTGAAGCATTTGCTTTTAAAATAATAGCTGTACCGATTCCAGCAATTATTCCTCCATAAATACATGCCAAAAACCTATCTGTTGTAAGTGGTTTTAAATTTTCAAATAGATTTAAAAAAAGTGATAATCCAATTGTCCCTGTTATTGCATTTAAAAAAAAATGTTTACCATTTTTTAATAAAGATATTATAAAAAGCGGTATATTTAGAATTAGAGTGGTTGTCCCTAATGGTATTTTAAATAAGTAATATAAAATTGTTCCAATTCCGGAAAATCCTCCTGCTGATAATTGATTTGGAAGTAAAAATAAACTAGTAGCTCCTGCAACCAAAGCAGTTCCTACAACAATTTGTATGATTTGGACTATTAAATATTTAGTTTTAATAATTTTTCTTTTTGTTTTAAATTTAACCACAAAAAACACCCATACTTATTATGGGTGTTTTTTAATTTATCTATTCATCTAAAAAATCTGTATACGTTTTTAAAATTTTTATTTCAAATTTTCCTGGCTTAATTTCTTTACTTTGAGTTACTTTTACATCTACATCATATAAATCTTTTAATTTCTTTATATTTTCTTTTTTATGTCCAACAACATTGTTTATATTTTCCGAGTTTATTTTTATTTCTATTGTTTTAACTTTTGTGTTAAACTTTTTAATCTTTTCTAGTATAGCATCATACCAAATACTATCTTCTACAAGCTGTCCAAAAGCTTCGTGATATGGGCCTGCTACTACTTCACTCTTTGCATTTTTAGGATCAGAAATTATGTCAGTATTTTGTAACCCCATCCTTATTACTGTAATATTTTTATTTGTAAAGAAATAATATAACTCTTTACATCTTTCTACCGCTTGTAAAAGCGGTATTGGTTCATATTCACCATTTTGATATTCTTTTTCCAATTCTGTACCTTTTATTACTAAAACTGGATATAGTCTTACTATTTTTGGTTTTAATTTTGCTAAATCTTTTGCTGTATTTAGTTCATCTATTTTTGTACTTTCTGGAAGTCCTATCATCATTTGATGCCCCAATACAAAGCCATGTCTTCTTATTAGCTTTGATGCTCTTTTTACATCTTCAAATGTATGACCTCTTTTACATTTTTTTAATATATAGTCATTTGTTGATTGAACACCTAATTCTATTGTTTTTACTCCATATTTTTTTAGTAATTTTAATTTTTCCTTATCTATGTAATCTGGTCTTGTTGAAATCCTTATTGATTGAATTTGTTTGTTTTTTATAAATTCATATGCAGCTTCTAATAGCTCTTTTTGTTTTTCCTCTTCTATTCCTGTAAAACTTCCTCCAAAAAAAGCTACCTCTTTATGAAGACTTTCGTCTTTAAAATTCTTTAAATATTTTTCTATTGTTTTTTTTACATCTTTTGCTGTTACTTGCTTAGTTTGCCCACTTATGCTCTTTTGATTACAAAATGTACAATCATTTGGGCATCCTAAATGTGGTACAAATATTGGTATTATATATTGTTCACTCATTTTTTCCTCCTTGTAAAGCCTGTCTGGCTGCTTCCATTTCTGCTGATTTTTTAGTAGTTCCTTGTCCAATAGCTAAATGTTTTCCATCACATTTTACTTCTACTACAAAAGTCTTATTATGATCTGGTCCTTTTTCATCAATTACTGTATATTCAATTTTTACATTTCCATGTACTTGTAATTTTTCCTGTAAAACAGTTTTATAGTCTTTTTGTCCTACATGTTTGCTTGCAATTTCTATTTGCTCTTTTAAATTTTCTATTATAAACTTTTGGGCATTTTCTAAATTCGAATCTTCATATATTGCAGCAATTACAGACTCTACACTGTCAGCAAGTATTGCTGGTTTTTTGTTCCCATTACATGAAATTTCACTTTTACCTAGTTTTAAGAAATCACTAAAATTATGCTTTAAAGCTACTTGATAAAGGCTGTTTTCACAAACGACAGAAGCTCTAACTTTAGTCATTTCTCCTTCTTTTAATTTTCTATAATTATTATATAGATAATTACTTGTTACAAATTCTAATATGCTATCACCTAAAAATTCTAACTTTTCATTGCTTTCTACTTTATTTTCGTGTGCATATGAAGTATGCGTTAATGCGGTCTTTAGTAGTTCTTTATTTTTAAATGTATATCCTATATTTTGTTCTAAATTCTCTAAATTCATTATTTGTTCACCTCTCTTACCTTTGTTTTATCTTATGTAAATTTTACATCTCACATCATATATTTATTTTAATAATTTCTCTATTTCTTCATATATCTTGTCTTCCACATAATTTATGGAAACTTTCTTTGCATTTTGACCCATTTTTTCAAGATTGCTATTATCTTTCAGCATTTCTTCTATTGTATTAGATAAACTTTGTGCATTTAGGTCTTTGTCTAATATTATTTTTGCTGCTCCAACTTTTTCTAATACTTGAGCATTATACTCTTGATGATTTTCTGTTGCGAATGGAAATGGAATAAATATTGCTGGTTTCCCAATTTTAGCTATTTCTGTAATTGTCATGGCTCCACTTCTTGAAACTATTATGTCTGATATATTCATTACTTCTTCCATATTATAAATATATGGTATTATTTTTACATTCTTGATTCTATCAATACTAATCTTTTTATTTTTTAAATTTTCTTTTATTATGTCATATTGTTTTGTTCCAGATGCCCATATGATTTGATACTTTTTATTTAGTTTATTTAAAATTATATCTATTACTGCTTCATTAATAGTTTTTGCTCCTTGACTGCCACCAAAAACTAAAACTATTGGCAAGTCATTGTTTAAACCTATTTCATTTTTCATTACATCTTTTTGAGCTTGAGACATAGTAATTCCTTTTATTTTTGTAGGTGTACCTGTTACTACTACTTTTTTTGCTCTTGGTAATCTTTGTTTTGCCTCTTCAAATCCAACTAAAACTCTATCTACTTTTTTAGACAACAATTTAGTTGCTACTCCTGGAAATGCATTGCTTTCATGCAATATTGTCGGTATTTTATATCTTTTTGCTGCCATAATTGTAGGCCCACAAATAAATCCTCCTGTCCCAATAACAATATCTGGTTTAAAATCTTTTATAATTTTTTTTGCTTTTCCAAATCCTTGTAATGTTTTAAACATATTTTTTATATTACTTAAGGTTATTTTTCTACTTATTCCATATGCTTCCATTGTTTTTAATTCATATCCTGATTTTGGAACTAAATCGTTTTCTAATCCCCTT
>CALYZR010000097.1 GCA_945610215.1 uncultured Clostridium sp.
TGATAAATTATTTTTAAATTGTAATAAAAGAATAGTTATAGCAACATTTGCTTCAAATGTTCATAGAGTTCAACAAATAGTTAATTCTGCAATAAAAACTAGTAGAAAAATAGCTGTTTGTGGAAGAAGCATGATAAATATGATATAAACGGCTCGAGAACTTGGGTATATAAAAGTTCCAGACAATATATTTATAGATATAGATATGATAAAATCATATCCAGATGATAGACTTACAATTATAACAACAGGAAGCCAAGGAGAAACAATGTCTGCTCTAACAAGAATGGCTTCAGGAGAGCATAAAAAAGTTCAAATTACACCAAATGATTTGATAATAATTTCTGCAAATCCAATACCAGGAAATGAAAATGCTGTTTCAAAGGTAATTGATGATTTAATGAAAATTGGTGCAGAAGTTGTATATAATGCTCTAGAAGACATACACGTTTCAGGACATGCTTGCCAAGAAGAACAAAAATTAATGATAAGTTTAGTAAAACCAAAATACTTTATACCAGTTCATGGAGAGTATAGACAATTAATAGCACATAGCGAAACAGCAAAAAAAGTAGGGGTAAACCCAGAAAACATATTTATAATGACAAATGGTAGAGTTTTAGAATTAAATGAATATGAAGCAAAGCTTGCTGGAACAGTACCAGTTGGAAGAATAATGGTAGATGGACTAGGTGTTGGAGATGTTGGAAATATTGTGCTAAGAGATAGACAACGTTTGTCACAAGACGGACTTATTATAATAGTATTAACAATGGATTCTGTAACAGGAACAGTTGTTGCAGGACCAGATGTATTATCTAGAGGATTTGTATATGTTAGAGATTCTGAAAATTTAATGGAAGAAATAAAGAAATTATTAAGAGCAAAAATTTCTGAATTTGAAGAAAAACATATAACAGATTGGTCAACAATAAAATCTTTATTAAGAGAAGAATTGAGAGATTATATATATAAGAAAACAAAAAGGGACCCAATGATTTTACCAATAATAATGGAAGTGTAATTAAAAGCAAACCAGATATTTATATTTGGTTTGTTTTATTGTATTGACTAAAAAGATTTTTTATGATAAAAACAAATTAATGGGGGGATTTAAATGAAAAAAAATGAAGAACTAAACAAAGAATTTAATGAAAAAAAACCAAAGAAAAAGGCACTAGTATTTGGAATAATACTGCTTATTTTAATAATAGTTGCACTAGGGGTAATGTATTTTATTGAAAAATCAAAACCTGAAAATATTTACTATTCAGCAATAGAAAAAGCTTTAAAAACGGAAAAGACAGAATATAAATCTATAAAAATAAATACTAAAACAAAAATTACAGCAGAGGCTGATAATAATGAAAATGAAGAAGTATTAAAAAAACTTGGAAAATGCATTTTTAATTTTGGAGTACAATTAGATTCAGAAAATAAAAGGGAGATTGTAAAGTTAGGACTAGATTATGAAGAAAAACCAGAAATAAGTGCACAATTATACTGTAATGGTAATGGAGAAATATATGCTTATCTTAATGACTTATTTGATAAATATATAAAAATAGATTTAGAAGACGAGCAAAAAGAAAATTTAAAAAACATTTTTGAATCAACAGCTGAGCAAGAAAAAACTAATAAAGCTATTAAAGAAATAAAAGAAGAATTAAAAAAACAATTAAAAGAAATAGACAGTTTTGAACAAGAAGAGGCTACAATAAAAATAAATGATGAAGAACAAAAAGTTAAAAAAACATCTATTAAATTTACAGATGAGCAAGTATGCAATATGTTATCTGATATATATACAAATTTATCAGAAAATAAAGAGTATTTAGAATGCCTTGATGATTCTCAAAAAGACAACTTAGAAGAAGTAGCAACGATGATAGAAAAAATAGAAACAAATGGAAAAAATACTATAAAAGTGTCTTTATATACAAAAGGACTACTAAATGAATTAATAGGAACAAATATAGAATTATATTCTGCAAAAGAAGAACAAACAATAACAATTGCAATAGTAAAAGAAAGCAAAAATGCATATAAATATGATGTAAGCATGAAAATGATGGGAATGAAAGCAAACATAGTAAAAGGTGAAGTTATAATAGATAAAGAAAAGATAGATAATGGTGAAAAAGGAAAGGTAACATTAACTGCAGAGACATCAGAAATTATGGAATTAGGAAAAGCAAAAATTGAGATAGAATATGATTTAACATATAACGAAAAAGTAGACGAAGTTAACGTAGAGAACAGTATAAATGTCAATGAATTAACACAAGAGAATATATTGGAAATAACCACTAAATTAATTCAAAAACCATTACTAGGAGAAATTTTTTCAACAGGATTATTTGACAATCTGGATAGTGAAGAAAATGGAGATATACAAAATGATGATATTGTAAGTGATGATTTTTGGGATTTAGAAATATAACTAAATATAAAAGAAATAAGCCATATTGTTGGCTTATTTCTTTTTGCTTTTTTTCTTTACTTTTCTAGGTTTAAATAGTATAATGATAAAGTCTAAAAAAATCAAATTTATCTTAAAGGAGTACAAATATGAAAAAAGATGAATTAATAAAAATAGCTAAAAATTTTAGCATTGATGGAGAACCAATTAAAATAGAAAAATGTAATAGTGGACATATAAATAAAACTTATGCTATTACATACAAAACAACAGATGATGAGCAAAAAAAAATATATTTTACAATATGTTAATACAAATGTTTTTCCAAATCTACCAGAACTTATGACAAATATTAAAAAGATAACAAAATACATGAACGAAAAAGCAATAGAAAAAGGAGAAAATACGGATAGACTTACAATAAAAATGATTGATACAATTGATGAAAATCCTAATTCTATTTACAATGGCAATTGGAGAATGGAAGAATTTATTGATGACACAAAAACATATTTAACAACAGAAAGTATGGAAATATTGGAAGAGGCAGGAAAAGCAGCAGGAAAATTCCAAAAGCATTTAGATGGTTTTCCAGCAGAAGAATTATATGAGATAATACCTAAATTTCATTATACTCCTAATAGAGTTAATCAATTAAAAGAAGCACTTTCAAGTGAAAAAAATAAAAATGAAAGAAAAGAAAGATTTGACCTTGCAAAAGACGCAATTAATTTTCTAACAGATGAAAAAAGAATTAATAGAACAAACATAATAACAAATAAATTACAATCAAATGAGATTCCACTTAGAGTAACACATAATGATACAAAATTAAGTAATATTTTATTTGATAGAAATACTGATAAAGCAGTATGCTTAATTGATTTAGACACAGTAATGCCAGGAGCATTGGCATATGATTTTGGAGAAGGATTAAGAACAGGAATTACAACAGCAAAAGAAGACGAACAAGATACATCTAAAATATATGCAGATATAAATAGATTTGAAGCCTTTACAAAAGGATTTTTAAGCGAGGTAAAAGAAATTATAACAAAAGAAGAATTAGAAATGTTACCACTTGGAGTATGGATGATGACATACGAAAATGCAATAAGATTTTTAGCAGATTATTTAAATGGAGATATCTATTTTAGTATAGATAAAGAAATAGAAAATCATAATTTAGTAAGAGCAAGAGCTCAAATGGAATTATTAAAACAAATAGAAGAAAAAGAAGATGATATGAAAGGAGTAATAAAAAAATATGGATTTTAATGATTTAGCAGAACTTATATTTCCGGA
>CALYZR010000098.1 GCA_945610215.1 uncultured Clostridium sp.
CAATTCCATTCATAGGAGATATTGTACCATGTAAAACATGATAAACTCCTTTAAATTCATGTGTTCTTTCCATTGCCATTACATCTCTTACATCTTCTACAACACAAATTACAGAATTATCTCTTTTAGGGCTACTACATATTGGACATGGGTCTGTATCTGAAATGTTATAGCAATTGCTACAATATTTTAGCTTCTCTTTTGCATTTATAATTGAATTTATAAACTCATCTGTTTCTTCTTTACTTAAATCCAACATGTGAAATGCAAGCCTTACAGCAGTTTTATGTCCTATGCTAGGCAATCTCTCAAAACTTTCTATTAATTTTTCTATTGATGGTGAATAATATGACATATTACATCATCCCTGGAATATTGTATTTTCCCATACTTGCTGCTTGTGCACTATCTACTTTTCTTAAAGCTTCATTTACACATGTTAAAATTAAATCTTGTAACATTTCTACATCGTCTGGATCTACAACATCTTTTTTTATTGTTATTTCTTTTATTTCTTTTGACCCACTTACTTTTACAGATACAGCTCCTCCACCAGCTGTTGCATCAAATTCTTTTGATTGTAATTCTGTTTGTGATTTTTCTAAATCTGCTTGCATTTTTTTTGCTTCTTTCATTAATTGATTAATATTCATTCCGCCAAATCCACCCATTCCTGGGAATCCTCCTCTTTTTGACATTTTAAAATCCTCCTTTATTCATCTATTATATTAATTGGAATATCTAAATCTTCTATTCCATTTTTATCACTTATATTTTTTTCAGTTTCACTTTTGCTAACAAATTTTAGATGCATAACTTTTCCGAATTTCTTCAGAAACAAGTTTTTCTATTATTGCCTTATTTTCATACTTTTCTAACATTTCTCTTCCAAAGTTGTTCTTGTTTGCTAGTTCAACTTCTATTGTCATATCATTTATTTGGTTTGCTTTACTTCCTATTAAATTCACATATATAGCTATCTTGCCACTTTGCTTTACTCTATTTATTACATTATTCCAATAAGAAGCACTTGGTGTGCTATTTTTTCGAGTTTGCTCTTCTATTTTCTTTTCTTTTTGTATATTTGTAATATTAACTTGTTTTTGTACAGGAGCAGCTTGTTTTACTGGTTCTTGTATAACAACATTTTGATTTACTATGTTTACTTCCATACAGGCTTTTATTATTCCTGTCTCAAACATTATGGCCTTTTGTGATGACCATTTTATATTATTTGCTAATTCAGACAATTCATAAATTAGTCTTAATAATCTTTCTTTATCAACGCTACCTGCTAATTCCTTTATATTTTTTATTTCTTCTTGATTATATATTTCTAATTTTGATGTAGATTTATATACTAAAATATCTTTTACATATTTTATAAGTTCCCACAAAAAATTATCAATATCTTTTCCTTCTCCTAATATTGTATTTACTATATTTATTGCTTCTTCAGGTTCTTTATTAATAATTCCTTTTGCTAATTTATTTATATATGTTATTTTAGGTATACCAACTAGATCTCTTACCTTATCTTCACTAATTTCTTCTGTTTGCTCTGCTGCGCATCTTTCTAGTATACTTATAGCATCTCTCATTGCACCTTCTGAAAGTATTGCAATTAATTCTAATGCTTCTTTAGAAATTTGTATATTACTTTCTTTACAAATTATCTCTAATCTTTTTATTATATCTTGTGTTGATATTCTTTTAAAATCAAATCTTTGACATCTAGAAAGGATTGTTGCTGGTAGTTTTTGTGGTTCTGTTGTTGCTAAAATAAATTTAACATGCTCTGGTGGCTCTTCTAATGTTTTTAATAATGCATTAAATGCTCCCGTTGATAACATATGAACCTCATCTATTATATATACCCTATATTTTGCTCGTGTTGGTAAAAAATTGACTTCATCTCTAATTGCTCTTATATCTTCTACACTATTATTCGAAGCAGCATCCATTTCTACAACGTCTGTAAGTGAACCTGAAAGTATTGCCTTACATATTTCACATTCATTGCAAGGCTCTCCATCTTTAGGATTTAGGCAATTAACTGCTCTTGCTAAAATTTTTGCTGCTGATGTTTTTCCTGTTCCTCTTCCACCATTAAAAAGATATGCATGTCCAACTCTTTGTTCAACAACTTGGTTTCTTAAAGTTCTTGTTATATGCTCTTGCCCTACCATTTCACTAAAATTTAATGGTCTAAATTTTCTATATAAAGCAGTATATCCCAAAATTCTCACCTCTTATATAAATTTTAAGTTAACTTCTCTATGGAAAGCAATCCACATAAAAATTTGCTACTTATCGCTGCTTCCTTCCGGACCTGACGAGATTCATAGTTTTTTATTGAATTACTCTCCATACAAAAGTTAACTTAAAAAGACATGTTTATTATATAATTTTATTTAAACTTAATCAAGTTTTTATATTAAAATCTTTTAAAAATAACGTTTGTTAACTCTGAATCTTCTTTTGTTGAAACACCTTCTTGCAATATATTTCCTGTTGGCAAATTCAATTTAACATTAGCTTTAAAATTATATCCTGACGTAGTTTCAATAATTAAATCAAATGCTACTTCTAATTCTACATTTTCTATATCTATTCCCGCTTTTTCTAAAAGTTTTCCATCACTTACTATTTTTTCTTCTTTGTTATATGTATAATCACCAATATCTTTTTGTAAAATACTAAATCCTACTATTCCACCTTGATTGCTTATTTGTAGAACTTCTGGCGCTGTTGACAAAGCCCCTGTGTATTCTAATGAATCTGTAATTATGCATTCTTCATTTTGGTAATCATATGTTAATTCGTTTGTACTTGGTCTATATATTATTACTGTTCCACTTTCTGTTTTTTTATTTATTATAAAATTACAAAATTTTATAGTCTTTATTGTATCTTGTTTTTTATAATTATTATTTTTTTCAAAAGCGAAATAAATATCATTTTTTTGTATTAAACTTGCTTTCCATGTATCTCCGTCATTTTTTATATCTTCTGTTTGTGCAGTACTCATGACACTTATACTTTTTAAGTTGAATGGCATCTTTTTTTCGCCTTCAATGTGATATTTAAACATTAATATTCCAGCTATTAATAATATTAGTACAACAATAAATATTATAACATAAATATGTATTATCCTTTTTTTAAAAAAGCTATCTTGCCTCATTTTTTCCTCCGTTTCGCATTTCTTAACATCTTAAAAAAATCCTTTAAAATATATTCACAATCTTCCTGTAAAATACCTGTTTCTACTTCTACTTCATGATTAAATTTATAATCTTCCATATTTATAACAGACTTGCAAGAACCTGTTTTTGGATCTAATGTTCCTATATATATTTTTTTTATTCTAGAATTAACAATTGCTCCCATACACATCATACATGGTTCTAGTGTTATATACATTTCACAATCTTCTAATCTCCATGCATTTAACTTTTTATTTGCTTTTTCTATTGCCAAAATTTCTGCGTGTGCAATGCTGCTGTTTTTACTTTCTCTTAAATTATGTGCCCTCGCAATTATTTCTTCATTTTTTACAATAACTGCTCCCACTGGTATTTCTAGTTTTTTATATGCTTTTTTAGCTTCTTTTAAAGCTTCTTTCATGAAAATTTCTTTATTATTTATCAATTATTTTCTCCCTATCTGGATTTAAATCAATTCTTTTTGTGCACTGAGTTGGATTCGGCAAGCCGCGTCCT
>CALYZR010000099.1 GCA_945610215.1 uncultured Clostridium sp.
AATATTTTTACCAATTATTCTTAGCCAAAGAATAACAGATATTAATGCTCTAACTAAAACTTTAATAACATTTATACTTTTTTGCATATCAACATCAATTATTTATGTAATTAACGATATTAGAGATATAGATAAAGATAGAAATCATCCAAAGAAGAAAACTAGACCATTAGCTTCAGGAGAAATTTCCATAAAACAAGCAATAAAAGTTATAATTATATTATCAATAATTCTTATTTGTGGTATGATTATATTTTTTAGAAATAATGCATCTGCAATAGTTGTTATGATTTTATATATAATTATGAACATGCTATACTCACTAAAATTAAAGGACATACCAATTTTAGATATTGCAATATTAGCTACAGGATTTTTACTTAGAGTAGTATTACGGAGCAGTAGTGAACAATATAGAAATTTCGAATTGGCTATATTTAACAATCTTATCACTTTCATTTTATATGGGAATGGGAAAAAGAAGAAATGAATTTACAAAATTAAATAAAAAAGATGAGACGAGAGAAGTTTTAAAACAATACAGTGAAAATTTTTTGAATGAAAATATGTATATGTTTTTGGCATTAACTATAATATTCTATTCATTGTGGTGCTTAGAAATGAGCAATAAGTTTAAAAATATAATGTATACTATACCATTGGTTATAATAATAGCATTAAAATATAGTTTAAATATAGAAAAAGAATCTGATGGGGATCCAGTAGATTTAATATTTGGAGATAAAATATTAATTTTTTTAACAGCAATATTAGCAATAATAATGGGTGTAATATTATATAATTAATAAAACAGGGAGGACATATTTTGAAAAAATTATTATTAATAGATGGAAACAGCATAATAAACAGAGCTTTTTATGGAATAATGGGAAATAAAATGCTCATGACAGAGGACGGAACATATACAAATGCAGTATATGGCTTTTTGAGTATTTTATTTAAAGAACTAGACGATATAAATCCTGAGTATTTAGTAGTAGCATTTGACTTAAAAGCTCCAACACATAGACATAAAACATATGATAAATACAAAGCTAATAGACATGGAATGCCAGAAGAACTAGCTCAGCAAATGCCTATACTAAAAGAAATATTAAAAGCAATGAATGTTTGTATAATAGAAAAAGAAGGATATGAAGCAGATGATATATTAGGAACTCTTGCAAAGTGGGGGCAAAAGGAAGAATTAGAGGTTACTGTATTAACAGGAGATAGAGATAGTTTTCAATTAATAGACAAAAATATTAAAGTAAGAATACCACGAACAAAAATGGGAAAAACAGAAACAGAAGATTATACAGTAGAAAAAATAGAAGAGGAATATGGACTAGAACCATTAGACTTAATAGAAGTAAAAGGATTAATGGGAGATGCATCAGACAATATTCCAGGAGTACCAGGAGTAGGAGAAAAAACAGCTATTTCGCTAATTAAGCAATATAAAAGTATAGATGGAGTATATAAACATATAGATGAACAAAAAGGGAAACTAAAAGAAAAACTATCAGAAAATAAAGATTTAGCATATCTTTCTAAAACTCTTGGAACAATTGATATAAATGCTCCAATAGAAAAGAATTTAGAGGCTTTTCAAGTAGAGGAATGGAACAAAACTGAGGTATTAGAAATATTTAAAAAACTAAAATTTAATAGATTTATAGACCGTTTCAATTTGCACAAAGAAAATAATATTGTAAGGGCAGAAGGCTCTGTCTGCCCATCTGAAATCAAATATGAGAAAATTTTGGACAAAACAAAATTAGCAGAATTAAAGCAAGAAATACAAGAAAATGAAATCATGTATTATTATTTAGAAGATGATAAATTTATAATATATTCAAACAAAACTAACACATGTTTTTTTGTAAATAATATACTTGAATTTAAAGATATATTTGAAGATAAGGATATATTAAAATGTAGCTATAAACAAAAAGAAGAATTTATTATACTTTGGAATAATAACATAGAAGCAAAAAATCTTATGTTTGATATAGCTATTGCAGGATATATTTTAAATTCAAATATAAATAAATATACAATAGAATATTTAGCGAATGAATATATAAACTTTGATATAAGCGAATATCTATCAAATGAAGAAAATTCAGAAACAGAGCAAATCACATTGTTTGACAATATAGCAGATCAAAAAGAAGATAAAACATATATTTATGCATATGCAATATACAAATTATATAATGTGCTAACACAAAAAATGGAGGAAGCAGGTAGCATTAATTTATTTAAACAAATAGAAATGCCACTAACAGAAGTATTAGCAAGCATGCAATATGAAGGAATTCATATAGATAAACAAGAACTTTTAGATTTCGGGGAAGAACTACAAGAAAAAATAGATATTTTAACACAAGAAATATATGAACTTACAGGGGAAGAATTTAATATAAATTCTACAAAACAATTAGGAGAAGTACTTTTCGAGAAACTAAGGCTTACAGTCAAAAAGAAAACAAAGACAGGATATTCAACAGATGTTGATGTATTAGAAAAAATAAAAAATGAACATCCAGTAATTGAAAAAATATTAGAATATAGACAATTACAAAAATTGAATTCTACTTATGTAGAAGGACTTATTCCATATATAGATAATACAGGTAGAATACATTCTAAATTTCACCAAACAGTTACAACAACCGGAAGAATAAGCTCAACAGATCCAAACCTTCAAAACATACCTACAAGAATGGAACTTGGAAGGAAGTTAAGAAAAGTGTTTAAACCAAAACAAGGATTCATATTTATAGATGCAGACTATTCGCAAATAGAACTTAGAGTATTAGCGCACATTTCTGAAGATAAAAATATGATAGAAGCTTTCTGCAATGATGAAGATATACATGCGCAAGCAGCTTCAAAGGTATTTAATATACCATTAGAAAATGTAACAAAAGATGAAAGAACAAAAGCAAAAGCAGTTAACTTTGGAATAGTTTATGGTATTAGTGAGTTCCGGTTTAGGAGAACAACTACGGAGTTTCTAGAAAAAAAGCAAAAGAATATATAGAACAATATCTCGATAAATATAGTGGCATAAAAGAATTTATGAATAACATAGTAGAAGAAACAAAAGAAAAAGGATATGTAGAAACTTTATATCATAGAAGAAGATATGTACCAGAACTTAAGTCTAATAATTATATGGTAAGACAATTTGGTGGAAGAGTTGCAATGAATACTCCAATACAAGGAACAGCAGCAGATATTATGAAAATTGCAATGATAAATGTATATAATAAATTAAAAGAAAACAATTTACAATCTAAATTAATAGTACAGGTACATGATGAAATATTAGTAGAAACACTAGAAAGCGAAAAAGAACAAGTAAAACAAATTGTAAAAGCAGAAATGGAAAATGTAATAAAATTAAAAGTACCATTGTTAGCAGATGTGGAAGAGGGATACAACTGGTACGAAGCTAAATAAGGAGAGAAAATTGAAAAGATTATTAAAATTTTTAATAGCATTAATAATATTAGCGTCTATAATCTTTATTTTATTTAAAGTTATAAAAATAGATGATATAGTGATGAAAAAAATATATCCACTAAAATATAGTGAGTATGTAGAAAAATATGCAAAAGAGTATAATATTGATATGCATGCCGGAACCATTTACGCCAAATTTCGGTTTCGGCATAAAGG
>CALYZR010000100.1 GCA_945610215.1 uncultured Clostridium sp.
AAGAAGAAGGCAATTCTTCAACAAATAAACTGCTTTCAGAAATCTATGGGAAATATTATCAGAAACTAACTTCAAAACAAAAAAAGGAAATAAAGGATATTCTTTTAAAAAATGGACCCATTTTTATTTATTCATTTCCACATGAAAAATATGATGGACTTCTAGATTTTCAAATAATTACTAAAGAAGATAGAAGAAATATAGAATCAATACACAGCCAAAGACAGAAAGCAATATTAAAAATGTCATTAAGTACAACCCAATTATCAGACATGGAATCCATAATAAAAGAAGAATATGTAAAAAAACTTTATCCAACTCTTATGAAAAAATTTGCAGCTGAGACAATAATTAAAGAATTGAATATTTCAAGTAAGGAATATATTAATATTTTGGAAAGTGGTGGAGAAATCCAAGTTTCACCAGAAGATGATGAAAGGGTAGAAACAAGTTTATTAATGAAATATAAAAAATATTTTGAGGAAAACTTTCAAACAGTTGACCAAGAAAATTTATTATTAAATGCAGCAGCAAGAATAATGATAGGAACTAAAATGCAATGTGGAGAAAAAATAGAGGGTATATCAGTTGTACAAGTAGAACCAGAGCAAAAAAGAGATTTAATCTTAAATTCTATTATTGGTTTAAATGAAATATATAAGGAATTAAGCAATGGTAAATATAAAAACAAACAGTATGCAATTAATAATGAAGAGTCCGGGGAAGAACTTATAAGGGTAGATGTGAATGAAATTGGCAATTTCTTAGACAGATGTACAGAGGAAGGATATATTACGGATAATGCTATAGAAGAAATACATGCCAATTTAGCAAATGGAATTTTTCCAGATGATTTAGACAAGATGAGAATAGCAGGAGTAGATTTAGAAGATGTTACACATATATTAAATAACTATGAAAAAATGGAAGATAAAGACAAAAAAGAAGAACTTCTAATATCTGCAAATGCTCTTGTAAAATATTTATTAAGAAATAGTAATGTGAAAAAAGAAGATGTTATAGATTTATATGTAAATGGAAATGCGAATTTACAATTAATAGGGTCAATGGATTTAGAAGAAATACCTAAAGAATACTTTGACAATAGATTTATGGAATTATTTGGTGAAGATGTATATTTAGATACAGAAGAAACAAATGCCAAATTAAAAAGATATGGTAACTTGTATTCTATGTTAAGAGAACAAAAACAGATAGACACAACAACTGATGATTTAGTAGAAAAGCTTTCTAATATGTTTGGAGAAGAGTTCGTACCAGATATAATAGGAGAATTGTATAAAACAGGAGTTGCAAATATTGAAGAAGCTATACAATGGTTAGGAGGAGAGTTTATAGCAAATCAATATGAACAAGGAATAATAAAACCTGTAGAGATAAGAGAAATCTATAATAAAGGAACAATTAATTTAGAAGAATTAGCAGAAATGATTAATTTATTAGAGGATAATACAGAAAAGTTTATGATAATAAGTAGTATATTTCCAGAAGCAGATAGCATGGAAACAAGACAAAAACTTTTAGAAGAGTGCATGAGAGTAGAAGATTCAGAAAAAGGATACAGTTTAAATATTGGTAAGCAAAAAAGTAATGAAGAACAAGAAGATATACAAAAAGAAAAAAGATATAGTAAATATGTAACAGATCCGGTAGCAAGATTTTTGTTAATGCAATTATTAGACAGGGACTATGCATATGGGATGACAGATGACGGACATGCAGTAGTATATTTGCCAAATTTAAACAAAGTAATAATAGAAAAAATGTTATCTAAATATGGTGAACCATACTATGGAGCAGCTACTTATGTTGTTGATGAAAAATACTTTGAAGAAAATAAAAATAGAGTAGTTGATGGAAATAAAATAAAAAGAAGCAATCTTAATGAGGATACTATTTTTAAAGGAGTAGATAAAATCATACATTCATCAACAGGATGGGGAAAAGGAATAAAAAGAGTTTTAGGAATAGATGAAAAAAATAGAACTCCAGAAGAATTACAACAAATAGAAGAGGCAATAAGAACAGTAGAAGAAAGCAGAACAAAAGTTGAAGGGAAATAAAATGTTGGATTTTATAGAATATAGTAATAAAATAAAAGAGTTATATATAGGAAAAGATACAATTAATAAAATTATTGAAGAGTATAAAAAATCTATTTTAAAAAATGAAGAAGCAATTACTAAAGTATTAGAAATTGATAGAAAAAATTGTGATATAGATTTTAATATAAAAAAGATAGTAGCTTTGTTAGATACATATAAAAATGAAGATCCAATAGAAGATAAAAACAAAAAAATATCATGTGTTACATATTATGCTAATCCGTATATAACAATAAATCTATGTATTCAAACCTTGTTAAAAAGAACAGCAATAATTGCATTAACAGAGGATGGACTAGCAGAAACAAATATGCTTTTAATAAAAATATTTAACAAAATATTAGAAAACTTTAAAATTTGTAAAATGATAGAAACTAAAAACCTTAATAAAGAAGAAAAAGACTATATAATAAATCATGCAATAAATACAATATGTGTGGGAAATACCAACACATATTGTTATTTTAAGAAAAATAATAAAAAAGAATTAAAATATGTTCCTTTTAAAAACATGGCAATATATTGCGATGATAAAGAATTTTTTGAAATTCAATTAGAATTGTATAAATATTTAGTAAAAAACGGAATAGAAGCAGAAGTGTATGAAGAATTAGAAGAATTTATAGAATGTACACAAAATGACTATAGATTAGAATTCATAGTTGCTTTTATGAAAGATAAAAAGACAAAAGAAATTTTGGAAGAAAAGATAGAAAAAGAAAAACTATATATCAATAAAAATCCTTTTAAAGATGAAATATTTAAAGTAAATATAATATAATGAGGTGTTTTTTAATGAATTTAGACGAAGAAATATTTGAATTAAGAGAGAAGGGTTTAACATATAAAAGAATAGCAGAAGAACTAACAAATCAAGGTAAAAAAATATCAAGCAATACCATACGATTAAGATGTAAAAAAATATATGTAAGAAAAGGGAAAAAAGAACCAAAAATAAGAAGATCAAAAATAAAAGACGAAGAAATATTTAAACTAAGAGAACAAGGGTTAACATATGAAAAAATAGTAGAAGAATTAACAAATCAAGGGGAAAAAACAAGTATTTCTGTAATATATTCAAGATGCAAAGAAATATATGAAGAAAAAGAAATGGATGAACCAAAAATAAGAAGTTCAAAAATAACAGATGAAAAAATATTTGAACTAAGAGAACAAGGGCTAACATATAAAAAAATAGCAGAAGAGTTAACAAATCAAGGGGAAAAAATAGATCGTTCTGTTATAAAAGCAAGATGTAAAAAAATATATGAGAAAAAGAGAATGGAAGAACCAAAAGCTAAAAGAGAACAAAAGACAAAAATAATAACAGACGAAGAAATATTTAAATTAAGAGAAAAAGGTTTAAGCTATGAAAAAATATCAGAAGAACTAACAAATCAAGGTAAAAAAATAAGTTTTAATACTATACGATTAAGATGCAAAAAAATATATGAAGAAAAAGGAATGGAAGAACCAAAAGTTAAAAGAAAACAAAAAACAAAAATAACAGACGAAGAAATATTTAAATTAAGAGAAAAAGGTTTAAGCTATGAAAAA
>CALYZR010000101.1 GCA_945610215.1 uncultured Clostridium sp.
TTTCTTCTGGTGCTTTATCGATATCTGCATAGTCTTCGAATTTTGCATAACCTTTTTCTGCTTGTCTTTTAGTAATTGCAGCAGTTAAAGTTGTTTTACCATGGTCTACGTGTCCAATTGTACCAATGTTAACATGTGGTTTTCCACGGTTAAATTTTTCTTTTGCCATTTTAATTTCCTCCTTTTTTAATGTACAAAATTATTTTATCTAATTCTTGAAAAAATATCAAGTATTATTCGTATTTATATACTAATTTTTACTTTGTAAGTTTTCTTCTTCAAAACACTTTTTTACAACAGTGTTTATTATTTCTTCATATTTTTTGTTTTCTTCTATATCCAAAAAATTTATTTCTACAATATTCATTTAGCAATTCTCGAAAAGCAAGTTTTATGCTACTTGCTTTTTGTAACTCCCCTCCATTGTTTTACAAGTATTTCTTATTTGTCTTATTGCTCCTTCTTCTACTAATTTTTCTTTTATTATTTTAATTATCTTATTATAATTATTCTTACTTCTATTTAACTTCTTCAAGTCGTTTTTCAAGAACAATATTTCTTTTTGTTTTTTCTTTTCTTCTTCGTTTTCTATTTTTTGAATTTCATTATATTTTGCCCAAAATTTTTTATATTCTTCTCTTTCTTCTGGCTTGTCCCAATATACTTTTGTAGATAATAAACGTATATTGTATTCTTCTATTAAGTCTACTAAAAGTTCAAATGTTCTTTCTCTTTTCATTTTATTTTCTTGTTTTTCCAATAATTTTCTGGCATCTTTTAATAATTTTATATAGCATTGTTCTGCTGCAATTAATGGAAGACTATGTGTAAATAGTTCTCTACTAAGCCCTAATAATACCATTTGTCTTCTTATAAGGTCTCTTTCATCCTTTTTACCTACTTGCATTGTTTCGTATTTATCATAGTCATTTAAAATATTCTTATAATCTTCTTTACTTACTCTTATCTTTATTGGTAATATATCTGATATGTAATCTTCTAAGCATCTAAATATTTTTGTATATATACTATTTATTTCTTCTACTTTACTACTTACTGTATCTGCTAATTGTATTGAATAATTTTTTAAAAGTCCCTTATATAATGAATCCATTTTAGAAACATAAAATTCATTATATTTATCTATAGTTGTCTGTTTCTTTAAGTTTATTACTGATTCATAATCTACTTTAAGTAAATATTCTTGTTTTTTATATTTATACTCTATATATTGATTTTGCTTTAAGCTTACAACCATATAGTACTTTGCAAGAGCATTTTTTTCAAATTCTGATGCTGTATTGTTTTTTACTTTTTTGTATAATGAATCCATAATATATTTATCTATTGCTTCTAAATACAAACTATATGCTTCTTCATATTTTTTGAATAATGCATCTTTTTTATCTATATCATCTTCTTTTATGGCAATCTCATAATTTGAATAAGCTTTTATTAAGTTATTTCTTTTTATAGAAATCATCATTCCGTTTATACTTACTTTTGTTGGTATAAGCATTTTTGTTAATGTGCTAGTTATTTTTGAGAAAAATGTTTTGTTCGTGTCTAAAACTCTTAGGCTTCTTTGTTCCATATTATCACCCATTCCTTTAAAATATTATTTTGTCTTTGCTACCGATGTTTTCAAGCACTTCATATATGACTTCTACCTCTATGTACTCTTCGTTTGGATAAATATTTGTCTGTTTGTTTATTATATTTTCTGTTTGTAATATTTCTTCTTCTAATTCCTTTTCTATTTTCTCTTCTGTTAGTTTTGTAAGTTCTTCTTCCGTATATGTTTTTTCTTCGTATTTATACTCGTAGTTTGTCTTTTTTATTATTTCTATCGGTAAATAAAAATTAGAAAATATTTTTATTTTTTTATTTTCATTTATTGTATCATAATTTTTAAATTTTGAAAGGGTTTTATAAAAATTTATTTTAAAATTATTTATATTTAATGCATACTTTTCTTCCGTAGCGCCTGTCGGCACTTGTATTTGCTGTTTTAAAAAAACTTTTTCTTTTTTTGAATACCAAATTTTAGCTTCTATATCTGCTTTTGCATGAACATACCTAATTCCTGTATATTTCCCTTCTAAATAACCTAATACTAATATATCTCCCGCCTTTACTATATCTCCTTCTTTTACTACGGCTGTGCCATTTTGAACACTTATTTTTGTAATCATTCCTTCTTTATTTGCTACTATATTACAATATTCATTTTCATCTATTATTTCTGGTGCTTCACTTGTTTCTTTTATTTCTACTATTACATTTGTTCCTTCTAAATTTATTCCCATCCATGCTATATCATTTCTATTTAATCTAACTTTATTTATAATTGAATTTGCATTTATTTTTCTTTTATATGTTCCAATTCTTAAACCTTGCTTATTTAACTCCTCTATTATTTCTTCTTTATGGATTCTTTCGTTTCCTTTTATTTCTATATTCCATATGAATCTTGACATTACAAACAAAGCAATAACTATTATTGCTAATAATGCCACAAATATTTTTCTTTTTCTATATTTATGTAATATAAATGGTATCCCTTTTTTACTTTGTATACTTATTTTGCTTTTTGTTTTTTTAGCTATGCTTTTAAGTCTTTTATAGTCTTTTATACTAACATTGGCATATAGTATTGTTGATTTTTCTCTTTTGATATTCCATAATAATATTTTTTTACTTATGCAAATATTGATAAATCTTTCTATAAAAAATCCTTCTACTTTTATATTTACATATCCTAATATGTAGTTTAATAATATTTTTAAAAACACTTTTTATCCTCCGCTTATAAATCTTCTATTCTTTCTATTGAAATGCTTTCTATTTTTCCTTTTATGGATATGTCATCTTCTGTTACTTGTTCTAGACTTAAATTAAAACCATTTATATTTATTAGGCCTATTTTTGTACTAAGTTTTATATAAAATTCTTCATATTCTAGAATTCCTTTATAATTTTCTATTAGCATTTCATCAAAACTGATTATTGTAAATTTCGGTACTTCCTCCGTTACTTCTCTTGGAACTTCTAGTATTTGATTTAGTTTATTTGAAAATCTTGTGTGTTTTTTATTTTTCATATTAATCTCCTAATTATCTTTTAAATTCATCTAAGCTTTTAAATTCATATCCCATATTTTTTATTTCTTTTATGCAAGCATCTAATATATTGCTGTTATCTACTGAATTTGCATGTAATAATATTATTGCTCCATTATGTACATTAGAAATTATTTTTGTTTTTCCATATTCTTCTCTTCCTTGTTTTTGTTCATTCCAATCATCATATGCAAAACTCCACATGGTTGTTGTATAACCTAAATTTCTTGTTAGTTCTAATGTTCTTTCGCTAAACTCTCCCATTGGTGGTCTCATATATTTCATTTCATATCCAAATTTTTCGTATACTGCTTTGTGTAAATTCATAATTTCACTTTTTATTTTTTCATCATCCAAATCTGGCATACTTTTATGATTTACAGTATGATTTCCTATTATATGCCCTTCGTTAATCATTCTTTGCACTAATTCTGGCTGAGTATTTAAATAGTGGGCTGTTATAAAGAATGTTGCTTTAACATTATTTTCTTTTAATATGTCTAGTAATTTAGGTGTATAACCAGCTTCATATCCTTCATCAAA
>CALYZR010000102.1 GCA_945610215.1 uncultured Clostridium sp.
AATAATTTTGTGTGTGATTTTAGTAATAATTTAAGGCAAAGAATTAAAGATATAGAGATTTCAAAACTTGTATTTTTATGTATTGGAACAAACCGAGTGATAGGTGATTGCTTTGGACCACTTGTTGGATATAAACTAAAAAGTTTTTTGAGAGGAGAAGAAAATATAGAGGTAATAGGTGATATAGAAAATACTGTGTCTTTTCAAAATATTGCAAGAATTATTGCAAAAATACAAGAAGAAGAGGCTTTTGTAATAGCAATTGATGCAGCATTATCTCAAAGTAATAATAAAATTGGAAAAATAGTTGTAAATCAAAACAAAATGAATGTGGGAAACTGCATAAATAAAAAAGCTTTATATATAGGTGATATAAGTATAAAAGGAATTGTTGCAAGAGATTGTAAAAATTCAAAGTATAATTTTAAAACTCTTCAAAATATTCCCTTAAACATAATAATGGATATGGCAGATTGTGTTTCTACAGGAATATATCATGTAATAAATGTATAATTCGATAAAAAGTGGAAAAAATTTATATATATACTTTTGTAGGAGGAAATCAATGAGTATTGAATGTATGAAAAATATGGTTGTACTTAAAAATTTGCCATCAAATATAGTTGAAGAGGCTATTGTTATACTAAAACCAAATGTAAAATTAAAAAATATGGATTTAGCAGAAAACAAAGTAAAAAATAAAGAAAGCAAAAATAAAAACAAACAAGATTCAAAAAAATATATTGTAAATGAAGCAGAAATGATAATTAATAATTATTTATCAAATCTTGAAAAAGAGAAGAAAAACAATTATAAAATAAATAAAAAAATAGAAAATAAATATAAAAGAGTAAGAGGAATAGCAATATTTTTAGGAATTTTGCTATTAACTACATTTTTAATAAGATAAGTTGTATTTTGATGAAATTACAATTCATTCTACAAATGTTCTAAAACCTTTTCTATTGAATATATTTAAGCAAAGAGATTGCAAGAGTATATTACAAAGGAAGAGGTGTTTTTTTATGGAAAGGACCATGAGCCCTGAAGAAAGAATAAGAAGGGCAGAAGAAATTTATTATAGAAGAAAAAGTCAGAAATTGGACAGGAATTCTATAAGAATAAGAAATGAAGAAAAAGTAAATTCTATAATAGTAAAAAAAATGATATTGCAAATTATAATTTGTATTGTAATATATAGTATTTTTTACATGATTCAAAATACAGACTATATTTTTTCTGAAGACGTAATTAATAAAACAAAAGAAATTTTAGTCTATGATATTAATATTCAAAATTTGTATAATAAATCAAAAGAATATATAAATAGTTTTATTAGTAATGTAAAGCAAGAAGAAAATGAAGAAAACCAAGAGAACGATCAAACAGAAAATGAAAATGATGATATAGAAGGAAATGATTCTGAGACAGAAAATGTTTCAGAAGGAAATATTGGTGGAGAAGAAGTGGCAAATACAGAAGAAAATTTAACTGAAATGGAAAGAGATGCAAAAGATATAATTGCTACAAAATCACTAATAATACCTTTAAAAGGAACTATTACTTCAAAATATGGGCCAAGAAATCCGACTGATCCTAAAGTTTCTAAATACCATACAGGGATTGATATTGCAGTAAATACAGGAACTGTTTTTATTGCATCTATGGAAGGAGTAGTAGAAGAAGTATCTTCAGAAGGAGACTATGGAAATCATGTTAAAATTACAAATGGAGATGTTATGACTCTTTATGCTCATTGCAATAAAATATATGTTAATAAAGGAGATTTAATAAAACAAGGACAAGAAATAGGAGAGGTTGGAGCAACAGGAAATGTTACAGGACCACATTTGCATTTTGAAATAAGAAAAGAAAATAGATATGTAGATCCAGAATTAATTTTAGATTTTTAGGAGGATTAAAAAAATGCAAATAACAATAAATTTACAAATTTTTTTGTTCATAATCTTGTTTGTTTTAACAAGCCAAATTAAATTATACGGATTAGTAATGATGTTTGCTCTAATACATGAATTACGGACATATTTTCGCAGGATTGATTTTAAAGCTAAAGCCTAAAAAGTTAAATATAATGCCATTAGGACTAGCAGTAACTTTTGAAAGTTATGAATATAAAAAAATGGTTGAAACAAAAAAAATACTAATTGCTATGGCTGGACCATTAACAAACATTTTGATTTCAACAATTGTAACATTTTTACATACAGATGAGAATTTAAAACAAACAATAATTTATTCAAATATGATAGTTGCAATCTTTAATCTAATTCCAATATATCCTCTAGATGGAGGAAGGATTTTAAAAGGTTTTATAAGAAAAAAATACGAAAATAATATGAAAGCAGATTTAATAGTAAACAGAACATCTAATATTCTAGTAATTGCTCTAACAGCAATATCTAGTATATTAATTTTGTATTTAAAGAACATATCAATATTATTTGTTATAATATACTTATGGATTTTAGTAATAAGAGAAAATAAGAAATTTAATTTTAAAAAAAAGATTAATGATATAATATCAAAAGAAAACAAATATATTGACATTTAATTAATTAAATGTCAAAATAAAATAAATGGAGGAGAACTAATGAAAAAGTATATAAATAATAATAAAGGTATAACCATTACAACATTAGTTGTTACAGTAATAATAATGCTTATTTTAACATCAACGGTTGTAATGAAACTGAATGATTCGAGTGAGGTAAGTAAATTAAATAATTTGTATGCAGATATAAAACTTTTAGAAGACAAAGTCCTTGAATATTATAATGATTATGGCACTCTTCCAGTAAAAGGAGATCCAATAGAGCCACTGCTTTCTATGGAAGAGGGAGAAAAATATTATGAAATAGATTTAAGTAAGTTACAAAATATTACATTAAAGTATGGACATGGAAATATTAATGATGAAGATATTTATATAGTAAATGGAGATACTTTTGATGTATATTATTATAAAGGAATAGAATACAAAGGGAATATATATTATACATATGATTATGAAAAAGAACTTTAAGAAATAATAAAACATAAAAATAGGCGATAAAATAATAATTTGCTTGCAAATTAAATAAATTTATGATAAAATAGCAATGTTTGAAGAATAGCATTGCTATTTTTTCCTTACTCATACAAATAGTGTGGGTTATAAGCCATAAGGAGGTGAAAGAATAATGAACAAATACGAAAGTGTTATCATTATTAATCCAAATTTAGAGGAAGAAGCTATTAAAGCATTAATAGAAAAAATCTCAAATTTAATTAATACTGATGGTAAAGTTAATTCAGTTGAAGAAATTGGTAAAAAGAAATTAGCTTACGAAATAAAAAAGAACAAAGAAGGATTTTATGTTGTATTTAAATTCGAAGCAAAACCAGAATTGATTACTGAATTAGAAAGAGTATATAGAATAACAGACGAAGTTATTAAGTTTATTGTTGTTAAAGAGGAGGAATAATAAATGAACAAAGTAATATTAATGGGGCGTTTGACAAGAGATCCAGAGGTTAGATATACACAAACAAATAACACATTAGTAGCATCATTCTCGTTAGCAGTAAACAGAAGATTTGCAAGA
>CALYZR010000103.1 GCA_945610215.1 uncultured Clostridium sp.
GTTTTGCTTTTTCTCCATGGCAAGTTTGGCATTCTTCTTCTCTATAAATTGATATTTCTTTTTCTACTCCTAAATATGATTCTTCAAATGTAATGTTAATGCTATATTTTAAATCTCTTCCTTTTTTAGGTCCATTTTTAGTTCTAGCAGTTCTTCCTCCAAAACCTCCTCCAAAGAATGATGAGAAGATGTCTCCTAAATCTCCAAAATCAGAAAAGCCGTCAAATCCTGATGTAGAATATGAATAATATCCTCCTCCTGGATTTCCTCCACCAAAACCTTGTGGTCCATCTGGTCCAAACTGATCATACATTTTTCTTTTTTGTGGATTAGATAATGTTTCGTATGCTTCTGATACTTCTTTAAATTTTTCTTCTGCTTCTTTTTTATTGTCTGGGTTAGCATCAGGATGATATTTTTTTGCTAATTTTCTATATGCTTTTTTTAATTCTTCATCTGTTGCTGTTTTTTCTACACCTAAGACTTCATAATAGTCTCTTTTATTTGCCATCTATTTTTCCTCCACTGTTTTTTAATTATATCTACAATATTTAAATAATATTACACATATAATTAAAACGTTTAATGCGGGCGAGGATGGAACCTCGCCCCCCTACATATACGTATATACATATTGAAATCGTATAAAGCAAATCAAAATTAGTAGATTGTGCATTTTCTGAAACAATAAAACCGGAGGCGTACGTGTGTACGTTGAGGATTTTATTGTTGATAGAAAATGTGCAAGATGCTGATTTTCATTTGTTTTACTTGTTATCTCCTTCATCTTCTACCTTGTAATCTGCATCATAAACATTGCCATCATTATTTGCTGTTCCAGCATCGCTAGCATTTTGTCCTTCTGCTCCTGTTGCATTTGCTCCATTTGCTGCTGCATTTTGTTTATATAATTGTTCTGATATTTGATAGAATGCTTGTGTTAATTTTTCTGTTGCTTCTTTTATTGTATCTGTGTTGTTTGTTTCTAATGCTTTTTTAACATTTTCAATTTCTGCTTCTACTTTTGCTTTTTCTTCGCCACTTATTTTGTCTCCTAATTCATCTAATGTTTTTTGACTACTATATATTAAGCTTTCTGCATTGTTTTTAACTTCAACTTCTTCTTTTCTCTTTTTGTCTTCACTTGCATGTGCTTCTGCATCTTTAACAGCTTTTTGAATATCTTCTTCAGAAAGATTTGTACTTGCTGTTATAGAAACATTTTGTTCATTTCCTGTTGCCATATCTTTTGCAGATACGTGAACTATACCATTTGCATCAATATCAAATGTAACTTCAATTTGTGGTATTCCTCTTGGAGCTGGTGGTATTCCAGTTAATTGGAATCTTCCTAATGTTTTGTTGTATGCAGCCATTTCACGTTCACCTTGTAGTACATGAACTTCAACGCTTGTTTGACCATCTGCTGCTGTTGAGAATATTTGTGATTTTTTAGTTGGTATTGTTGTATTTCTTTCAATTAATTTTGTAAATACTCCACCATATGTTTCAATACCTAGTGATAATGGTGTTACGTCTAATAGAACTAAGTCTTTAACATCTCCTGATAAAACACCACCTTGAATTGCTGCACCAATTGCAACACATTCATCTGGGTTTATTCCTTTATTAGGTTCTTTGTTTGTTATTTTTCTTACTGCTTCTTGTACAGCTGGAACTCTTGTAGAACCACCAACTAATAAAACTTGATCAATTTTATCTGCTGTTAATCCTGCATCTTTTAATGCTTGATTTACAGGTCCTGTTGTACTATCTACTAAATCTCTAATTAATTCTTCAAATTTTGCTCTTGTTAATGTTACATCTAAGTGTTTTGGTCCTGAAGCATCTGCTGTAATAAATGGTAGGTTAATATTTGTTTGTCCTACACCAGATAATTCTATTTTAGCTTTTTCTGCAGCTTCTTTTAGTCTTTGCATAGCCATTTTATCTGTGCTTAAATCTATTCCTTGTTCTTTTTTGAATTCTTCTACTAAATATTTCATTATTCTTTCATCGAAGTCATCTCCACCTAATCTGTTATTACCACTTGTAGCTAAAACTTCAAATACACCATCACCAATATCTAGTATAGATACATCAAATGTACCTCCACCTAAGTCATATACCATTATTTTTTGGTCTTTATCTTCTTTATCCATTCCATATGCAAGAGCTGCTGCTGTTGGCTCATTTATAATTCTTAGAACATTAAGTCCTGCTATTTTACCTGCATCTTTTGTTGCTTGTCTTTGACTATCACTAAAATATGCTGGAACTGTTATAACAGCTTCTGTAACTTTTTGTCCTAGATAATTTTCTGCATCTGTTTTTAATTTTTGAAGAATCATTGCTGAAATTTCTTGTGGTGTAAATTCATCTCCTTCTATTTTTACCTTTTTATTTGTTCCCATATCTCTCTTTATTGAGATAACTGTATGGTCTGGGTTAGTAACTGCTTGACGTTTTGCAATTTGTCCTACTAATCTTTCTCCATTTTTTGAAAATGCAACTACTGATGGAGTTGTTCTATTTCCTTCTGGGTTTGGAATTACAACTGGCTCTCCACCTTCCATAACTGCGACACATGAGTTTGTTGTACCTAAATCGATACCAATAATTTTTGACATATTTGTCATCCTCCTTTGAAAATTTATATATTTTTAAAATTAATAACATTTTTAATTAGCTACTACTACCATAGCATGACGTATAACCTTTGTTCCAATCTTGTAGCCTTTTCTAAAATCTTGTACTATTTCTTTTTCTCCTTTTGTTTCGTCTTGTATACTGCTTACTGCTTCGTGAACTTCCGGATCAAAAGTTTCTCCTACTGTTTTTATTTCTTCAACTCCGAATTTTTTTAATACATCAACAAATTGTTTTAGTACTAATTCTATTCCTTGTTTATATCCTTCATCTTCTGTTTTTGCTTGTACTGCTTTTTCTAAATTATCTATAACTGGTAAAAAGCTTGCTATAATATCTGCTAAAAGTGAATTGTATAATGCTTCTCTTTCTTTGTTACTTCTTTTTTTATAGTTTTCAAACTCTGCCATTATTCTTTTTAATCTATCTGTTGTTTCTTCTAGCTCTTGTTTTATTTTATTAGACTCTTCTACAACTTCTTTAGATTCTTTTCCTTCATTTTCTAACTCTTCTGCTTTCTTATTTTTTTCTTCTGCCATTTGTTTTTCTCTCCTTTTTAGATACTATATTTATTTTTCGGGCGGGCAGAGGTGTCCGCTTTTACATTTAATCTTTGTCAACATCATTTAATTTCTTACTTATATATTTCATAATGGAAATTACTTTAGAATAGTTCATACGTTTTGGTCCTATTATTCCAATAGTTCCCATATCTTTATTTCCTACTTTGTGTTTAAAAGTAATTATACTTAAATCTTTTAAATCTTTATTCTCGTTTTCATCACCAATATATACATTTATGTCTTTTGCAATTCCCGAATTTAATATTCCTACCATTTCTTCTTTTGTATCCAGTATACTTAAGAAGTTTTTTGCTGTATCAATTTTCTTAAATTCTGGAAAATCAAAAGCTTTACTTGCGCCTTCTAAATATATTTTATTTGTTTCTTCT
>CALYZR010000104.1 GCA_945610215.1 uncultured Clostridium sp.
CCGATCTGGCATCATAATAATTATCAAATGTTTTTCCATCACTTGTTTCATAAAAAGTACATTGTCTTTTTTTACTCTTGATATTCAAGTTCATAACCTCACCCCTTAAACATATATAAATCATTATAATTAGTATCTGTATCTACTATTGCATAAAACATATCTTTACTATGTCTTTCAGTTTGACCAGTTTGTATGCAAGTTGTTCCACATAATTCATTTTTCCATATTCCTGTTACTCTATAAGATTCGTGAATGTGTCCATGTAAAGACATATAAGCATTACTTTTTTCTAAAAAGCTAGTAATTGCTTTTGATCCAACTTGTCTTTTATCTATGCAAACATCTAACCCTATTCCAAAAGGTGGATTATGAAATACATAAATTGCTTTATTACCTTTTTTTACTTTAGGTAATCTTTCTAGTATATCTTCCATCTTTTCAATATGTTTTCTATATTCTCTCCATTCTTCTATAGACAACATATTTCGACATTTATCGACATATATAATACTAGATAATTGAAAAGGCATATCCAATCCTTTCTCAATAACAACCCTATCTTTACACCCAAAAGGATGGTCTAATACTTTAGATAAACCTATAAATGTAACATTACCAAAATTAGCTTTCTTTTGATCTATGTTAAAAACATTTTCGTGTTTTCTGCAAATATCTTTAAAATTTTTATCAAGTATTTCTAAATCATCATTTCCTAAAATACAAATACATTTAATATCATTTTTATTTAATACTTCAAAATAATTATTTAAATATTCTTCTATAAATATTTTTTGTTCGTTAAATCTATCTCCACATTCTTTAGGTAATAAATCTCCACCTAGCACTAAATACTTTATATTATTTTTTATTGCTTGTTCTAATAAACACTTATATTTATATTCATCTCCGTGTATATCACAAGCATATATAAATCTCATAACTGCACCTCCTATATATTGAGCATATCCATAGATTCAAAGTAGATATAAGCTTCTTTAAATCCCAATTTAAAAGCCTCTTTCAATTCAATAATATTAAGTTCTCTTTCTAATGAAATTATTTCATTTAATGCACTTCCATCTATAAACGATAATTCAACATTATCCTGTAATTCTAATAAAGAAACTAAATTAGGATATTCTTTTTTTATTTGTTTTATCTCATCAGATATTTTCTTATATTCACCTTTCTTTACAACATTTTTAACTAAATGCTGATCAAAATATTCATAAAAATCTGTAGTATATTCATTAAAAAATCCTTCTCCTAATTCTTCCATTTTTCATCCCTCCTTACCATTTTATAATTATATAAAATAGTAAAAGACAATCCCAAACCTTTTTTATAAAAAATGCAAAAAAAGTAGTGGGATTCTTGAGAAAAATTAAAAATTCTCAAAAATCCCACATATACTTAACTATTCAACTTGTTTACAATACCAAAATCTTGTTAACATTAGAAGAAAGATATTTGTTCAATACTTGCATTATCTTTTTTGTATGCTTTTATAATGTCTTCCATTTTATAAAGTATTCCATACTTATTACATTCTTCAGCAAATACTTTAAATAAATATTTATAGTTTGGAACTACACAATTATATCTTTCTCCATAAGTTTTAATATATCTATCTTTTAATCCTTCAAAATGCTCTTCCAATCTGTCAAAATAATAATCTCTTTGGTTTTCTCTTAATGTCATTCCAATATAAGTCTGAATAAATTTAGCACCATATTCATTTGCAAGTCTAACTAATTCCTTTATATCTTCCTCTTTATCAGTTATAAATGGTAAAACAGGATTCATCATAATACCTGCAAATATTCCATTATCAGTTAATTCTTTTATTGCTTGTAATCTTTTAGAAGATACACATACATTTGGTTCTATTATTTTTGATAATTCATCATTGGGAGTAGTAATAGTAAATTTAATAATAACATTATTTTTTGAATTTATTTCTTTTAGTAAATCTATATCCCTTAATATTAAATCACTTTTTGTATCAATACTAACTCCAAATCCATATTTTGATATTAGTTTTAATGCACCTCTAGTTTGCTCATATTCTTTTTCTAATGGATTATAGGTATCCGACATAGATCCTATTCCTATAACTCCCTTATTTCTCTTTTTAATTAACTCTTGCTCTAAAATTTCAAGTGCATTTTCTTTACCTCTAACCATATCAAAATCTTCTATATGGTAACAATTACTTCTACTATCACAATAAATACATTTATGAGGACAACCTCTATATAAATTCATATTGTAATCTATACCATACCAATCATTACCATAGTTTACTTTGCTTAATATAGTTTTAGCCTTTACAAATTCCATACTAATACCTACTTTAATAATTTTTCAAAAGCATTTGCATTTAATATTGTATTAGATATAAATTTACCTTCATAGAAATTAGCCCAATTATTAAAAACACAAGGAGCATTTTTTGCTTTTTCTAATGAATCTATTTTTATAAAGTTTAGTTTTATATTCTTTTCTTTAGCATAATCTGAAAGTTCTTTAACTTCATATTCTACATAAGGACACTCATTGCTATAATAAATTGTAAATTCTTGATTATCAATTTTCATAGCTCTTGCACTATCATTAAATTTAGGTGTTTCGCTTTCTTCAAATTTAAGTGCCATTAGTTCATAATCTTCAATACTATCTACAACTTCAAATCCATAATGTTCAAAAAATTTCTTTTCTCCTATAAATGGCTTTTTCTTTTTAGAAACTAAAGTACAAATACCACTTTTACCTTTTTCTTTAGAATCATTTATTGCATATTCTAATAATTCTTTTCCTATTCCTTTACCTTTGAAACTTCCTGCAACCCATAAACAATAAATATATTCATAATTCTTTCCGTTAATTGGAATCCAAGCTGTTTCTATTGGCTCATATTCAATAAATATTTTACCTCTTGCATTTAACTTTCTAAAAACATGACCATCTTTTAATTTATTTTTAATCCATTCTTTTTTACAATCAACACCTTCTTGATGTTTTGGATCTCCTATTGCACAACAAATGTGTTCTTCTTCAATATTTTCTAAACTTAAATTAATATACTCATTCATACTATTCTACTCCTTCCAATGATTTCATTCCATTAAATATAATATCTAATGACAAATCAAAACTTTCTTTAATTGAAATTGGATTGCCAAAAGCATTATTATTAACCAACAATACAAAACCTTCTAAAAATCCTCTTAAAGTTCTTATAATGTGTTCTATATTATTATCACTAATATTTAATGGTTGTAATACTCTAAACAATAAACTAAATAATTTTGTTGTAGCCTCGTTTTTTTCTTCACTCTCAAATTTGTTATACCAAAGCATTGCAGTAAATACACCTTTGTTATTTGTAGCATAATCATAAAAGGCATAACACATATTTCGTAATGCTTCATAACCTGCCACACCAACAGCTGATTCTGTTGCTTTTTTTCCTAATTCTTTCCAACCATAAATCATAAGTTTTTCTTTTATATCATCAAGACTTGAAATATGATTATACAAAGATGGAGATTTAATATTTAGTTCTTCAGCAATCATTT
>CALYZR010000105.1 GCA_945610215.1 uncultured Clostridium sp.
ATAGAAGCTACTCATATCTGTTACACAAAATACATTTATTGCTTGATATGCTTCATGGAAATCATAATTTTCATAGCTTTCTGTACATTTCCTTATTAAATCATTTAATTTTAGTAATGCATATTTGTCTATTTCTTGTAATTCATTATATGAAACCATATCTTCGTCTGGGTCAAAATCTGATGTGTTTCCTAAAATATATCTTGCAGTATTTCTCATTTTTCTATAAACTTCTGTTATTTGCTTTAAGATATCTTTTGACAAGCTTACATCTGATTGATAATCCGAAGAAAGTACCCATAATCTTAAAATATCCGCTCCATATTCTTTTATTACATCTTGTGGACTTATTCCGTTACCTAAACTTTTTGACATTTTCTTTCCATCTTTATCTATTGTCCATCCATGTGTTAAAACCTGCTTATATGGTGCAATTCCTTTTGTTGCAACAGATGTTAATAATGATGATTGGAACCATCCTCTATATTGATCTGCTCCTTCCAGATATAAATCTGCTGGATATGGAAGTCCTCTTTCTACTAATACACTTTGATGTGTTGAACCAGAATCAAACCATACATCCATTATATCTTTTTCTTTTACAAATTCTGTGCATCCACATTCTTTACATTTTGCACCATCTGGCATTAATTCTTTTGCAGTTAAATCCCACCAAGCATTTGAGCCTTTTTCTTTAAATATTGTTTTTAATTTTTCTATAGATTCTTTTGTTATATATTCTTTTCCACATTCTTTACAATAATATATTGGAAGTGGAACTCCCCATGTACGTTGTCTTGATATACACCAATCAGCTCTTTCTTTTATCATATTAGAAATTCTATCTGCTCCCCAACCTGGAATCCATTTTACTGTTTCTGCTGCTTTTATAGCTTCATCCTTAAATTTTTCAACTGAACAGAACCATTGTTCTGTTGCTCTAAATATTATAGGATTCTTGCATCTCCAACAATGTGGATATGAATGGTTTATTTTTTGTTTTTTTAGTAAGAATTTGTTTTCTTCCAACCAATTAATTATTTTATCATTAGATTCATCATATTTAAGTCCTGCAAATATTGCTGCATCTTCTGTTTGGTATCCTTTTCCATCAACAGTTACAACTGTTTCTAGTCCATTTTTCAATCCACATAAATAGTCTTCTTTACCATAGCCAGGAGCTGTGTGTACTGCACCTGTACCTGTTCCAAGTTCTACAACTATTGTATCATCACTACCTAAAACAACTCTTGAACTTCTATCTAAAAATGGATGTTTACAAAGAACTCCTTCTAGATCTGCTCCATTTAAAGTTTTTATTGTTTCATATGTTTCAACACCTGCTTCTTTCATTACATCATCAACTAAAGCTGTTGCCATAATTAAGTTTCCTTGATTTGTTTTTACAATTGAATATTCAAATTCTCCACCAATTGTTATACCAACATTTCCTGGAAGAGTCCATGGTGTTGTAGTCCAAATAACAAAATAAGTGTTTTCTTTATCAAATAAACCTTTACTATTTTCAACTGGAAATTTAACAAATATTGATGTTGTATCTACATCTTTATATTCTATTTCTGCTTCTGCAAGTGCAGATTCGCAGTCTGTACACCAATAAACTGGCTTTAATCCTCTATATAGATATCCTTTTTCATACATATCGTAAAATACGCCTAATTGTCTTGCTTCACATTTAGGATCATATGTTATATATGGATCTTTCCAATCTCCTAGCACACCAACCCTTTTAAATCCTTCTATTTGTCTATCTTTATAATGTCTTGCAAATTCTAAACAAGTATCTCTAAATTGTGATACTGGAATCTTATTTCTATCTAATCCTAACTTTTCTATCGCTCTTTTTTCTGTTGGCATTCCATGTGTGTCAAATCCAGGAACGAAAGGAGTGTAATATCCTTTTAAGTTTTTATATCTTACTACTGTATCTTTTAATATTTTATTTAAAGCATGCCCTATATGAATTTCTCCATTTGCATATGGAGGTCCGTCATGTAATACAAAACTTTCATGTCCTTCATTTTTCTTTAACATTTTTTCGTACAAATCGTTATCAAAAATTTCTTTTTCTATTTCTGGTTCCCTTTCTGGAAGATTTGCCCTCATAGGAAAATCTGTTTTTGGTAAGTTTAGTGTTTTTCCATAATCTTTTTTCTCTTCACATTTGTTGCACATTTTCTTTTCCCCTTTCTGTGGTGGATGTTGTTAACAAAAAATCGTCCTTAACATAGGACGATTTTTAAACGTGGTACCACCTAATTTATATAAATTTTAAATTTATACATCTTTATATCTTTAACGCAGATTTACGACTTAAATTACTTTTTCATTTAAGCAACTCCAAGGTGATAACAAATAAATTATTATCTTACTAGAATCTCAGCATACATCTAGTTCTCTGTTAGTTTTACTTTATTTGTGTTGTCCTTTTCTTTGTTTTTTAATTTGTATAAAATATTATCACACATTTTTTTCTAAATCAATACTTTCCGTATATTTTTTCATTTGTTTTTCTTTTATTTATTATGCATCGTTTTCTTCTTTTTCTGTTATTTTTTCTATACTAACAACTTTTCCTTCATTTGTTCTCATTAATGTTACACCTTGTGTTGATCTTCCTAAAACACTAATTCCTGAAACATTTAATCTTATAATTGTTCCTGTATCTGTTATTAGCATTACGTCATCTGATTCTTCTACTACTCTAATACCTACAATTTTTCCTGTTTTTGGTGTTACTTTATATGTTATTACACCTTTTCCACCTCTTGTTTGTACTCTATATTCCTCTAATTCTGTCCTTTTTCCAAATCCGTTTTCTGTAATTGCAAGTAATGTTGCATTTGTACCTGTTATTATTGACTCCATTCCTATTACTTCATCATCTTTACCTAGTCTAATTCCTATTACACCTTGTGATACTCTTCCCATTGGTCTTACATCTTTTTCATCAAATGTAATTGACATACCACCTCTTGTAACTAAAACAACATTATCTTCTCCATCTGTTAGTCTTACATCTATTAATTCGTCATCTTCTTTTAATGTTATAGAAAGAAGTCCTGTTTTTCTTGCTGAATTATATTCTGTTAGACTTGTTTTCTTTATAATTCCATTTTTCGTAGCAAATAATAAGTATTTACCTTCTGCAAAATTTTGAATTGGAATTATTGCAGATACTTTTTCTCCCGCATCTAAACTTAATAGATTTACAATTGCTGTTCCTCTTGCTGTTCTACCTGCTTCTGGAATTTCATATCCTCTTAATTTATACAATTTTCCTTTATTGCTAAAAAATAAGATTGTATCATGTGTTGAAGCTGTAAATATTTGTTTAACAAAATCTTCCTCTCTTGTTGCAATTCCTGTAATTCCTTTTCCACCTCTTTTTTGACTTTTATATGTATCTATTGGCATTCTTTTTATATAACCAAAATGTGTTAAAGCAATTACAGATTGTTCTTCTTTAATTAAATCTTCAACATCTATATCCCCTTCTGATGCAACTATTTTTGTTAATCTTTCCTCTCCGAATTTATCTCTTATTTCTATAAGTTCA
>CALYZR010000106.1 GCA_945610215.1 uncultured Clostridium sp.
CATTAGTTTATATTGAATTTCTTTTATTGACATATTTTTTAAATTTTTAAATTCGTTTACTGCTCTTTTTATATAATTCTCGTCATTAATGTAATTTAATTCTTTTAATTCTTCTATTACGTCATCTAGCATTTCGCCAGAGTTTTCCTTAAATTTTTGTCTTACCTCTTGTTCTGTCCTTTTTTTAAATAATATATATTTTAATACTTTAGTCTTTAATTTGTCAAACTCTTCTATATAATCCATAAAATTTCTCCTTGTTTTTGTGTTTTTAAAAAGTGGGCAGATATAAAATCTACCCATGTAATTTAAATATTTTATTCATTTGTATCATCCGTATCGTCATCTTCTATGTCTCCTAAGCTTTTTTCAAATGCTTCTTCAAAGTTTTCCCTAACCTTTTTCTCTACTTCCTCCATTACTTCTGGATTATCATGTAAGTATTGTTTTACATTTTCTCTTCCTTGACCTATTTTTTCTCCATTATAACTAAACCATGAACCACTCTTTTCAATTATATCTAAATTTACAGCCATATCTAAAATATTACCTTCTTTTGATATACCTTTTCCATATACTATATCAAATTCTGCTTCTCTAAATGGTGGCGCAACTTTATTCTTTACTACTTTTACTCTTACACGATTTCCTACTATTTCTCCATCTTGTTTTATATTTTCTATTTTTCTAATATCTAGTCTTACAGAAGCATAGAATTTTAATGCTCTTCCTCCTGTTGTTGTTTCTGGATTTCCAAACATTACTCCTATTTTTTCTCTTAATTGATTTATAAATATTATAACTGTTTTTGATTTGTTTATAGCTCCTGCTAGTTTCCTTAATGCTTGCGACATAAGTCTTGCTTGTAATCCCATATGTGAATCTCCCATGTCACCATCTATTTCTGCTTTTGGTACTAATGCAGCAACAGAATCTACTACAATTACATCTAAAGCTCCACTTCTTACTAAGCTTTCTGTAATTTCTAATGCCTGTTCTCCTGTATCTGGTTGTGAAACTATTAAATTATCTATATCTACTCCTAAATGTTTTGCATATACTGGATCTAATGCATGCTCTGCATCTATAAATGCTGCTTCTCCATTCATTTTTTGTGCTTCTGCTATTATATGTAATGCAAGTGTTGTTTTTCCAGAAGATTCTGGTCCAAATATTTCTATTATTCTTCCTCTAGGAACTCCACCTATTCCTAATGCAACATCTAATCCTAATGCTCCTGTTGGAATAGCTTCTACATTCATTGCTTGGTATTCTCCAAGTTTCATTACTGATCCTTTTCCAAATTGTTTTTCTATTTGGCTTAATGCTATCTCTAACGCTTTCTTTTTTTCTGTATTTTGATCACTCATTATTATTCCTCCTAAAATTGTGTTTTATTTTCTTGTTCAAACGTATGTTTGGTATTATTATATATGATAAATTTTTTTTGTCAAGTATTTTTTTAAATTTAATTTTCTTTTATTTTATACCAGTTTTCTATATTGTAAAATATATTATACCAATTATTTGATAAATCACCTTTTAATGCTTTTTTATGTAATAAAAAATTACTGTTGTTATATAAGCTTATAAATGGTATTTCTTCTTTATAAATTTCATATATCCTATTATATTTCTGCTTTAAAAGTTCTTCACTTTCTATACTGTTTATTTCTTTTAATATTTCATTTATTTCTTGATTATTGTAATTAGACAAATTGCCTTCTCCAAAATATGAAGTTAAGTCTGGATATATGGGAATTATATTTCCAGTTAGAATTATATCATAATTTTTATTTTTTAAATAGTTTTTAAAACCATTATTATTTACTTTTACTATATTAATCTTTATTCCTATTTTTTCTAGCTGTTTTTTTATTGATTCTGCTACCATTACTCTTTTTTGATTCTCATTGTTTACTATTAAATTAAACTCCAGTTTAGAATTTTGTTTTATCCAACTATTATTTCTATATGTCCATCCTGCCTCAGTCAAAATTCCTTTTGCATTATTAAGATTATAATCATCTTGATTTTCTCCGTTTTGATATAAGTAACAACCATAATCTAGCGGAAAATCTGTTGCTATATATTTATTATTATAAACATTATATATAATTTCTTTTTTATCTATTGCATAATAAATTGCTTTTCTTATTTCCTTATTTTGCAATAATTTTTTTTCGTTGTTTATTGCAAGATAATCAAATTCTCTCCCTTTTGATACTTCTGTATTAAATCCTATTGTTCCAATATAATCCTCATAATATATGTTTTGAGTTAATATTAAATCTAGTTCTTGTTTAGAAAATTTTGAATATACTTCTTTAATATCTTTGCATAATTTTATATTTATAATATCTATCTTTTCATTCAAATTAGTGTTACTTTTTTCTAATTGTATTTCATTTTCATTTATTTTAACAACTTTATAATCTCCAGTACCTATTGGTATGTTTGTTGTTGGTTCTAAGGTTTGTTTGTTATATGCATGGTTTGCTAATATTGGGAAATTAAGCATATATTCAAAAAAACTAACTGGTTCTTCTAAAAATATTTTTATTGTATTTTTATCTATAATTTCTGTTTTAATAATTTTTTCTACATTTTGTTTATATAATGTATTTTTACTTTTTAAGCCTTCTATTGTAAAAGCTATATCTTCTGTGGTAAAGCTTGTACCATCATGCCAAACAACATTTTCTTTTATTTTTATTATATATGTTTTATCATTTATTTTAGAAATCTCTTGTGCCAAATCGCTTTCTATTTTAAAATCTTTACTTACATTTACCAATGAATTAAAAATTAGCTTATCTATATACTGCACGTCCTTATTTTGTGTTAATACTGGATTTATTTTATCAAAATTACATATTCCTATATTAATTTCTTTATCAACTTTTATATCTGTTTTTTTGGCATTTGTAACTATCTTTTCTGTTTTTTTATCTCTATAAACTATGTAAACAGCTAATATTATTAGAACTATTACTATTGTAAAAAATATTATTCTAAACGCATTTGCTTTCATACTTTTCTCCATTCTATTAAGTTAAAAGGGGCTAATAAATTAGCCCCCATATATTTATTTTTTATTAATTATTTCCTAGATTCAATAATTAATTTCATTCCTGTTCTGTTTTCTCCTTCCACTTCTACTTCTGCAAATGCTGGTATACATACTAAGTCTACACCAGATGGTGCAACAAATCCTCTTGCTATTGCTACTGCTTTAACAGCCTGATTTAATGCTCCTGCTCCTATTGCTTGCATTTCTGCTTTATTGCTCTCCTTTACTAATCCTGCAATTGCCCCTGCTACTGAATTTGGATTTGATTTTGATGAAATTTTTAAAACTTCCATTTTTTGCCTCCTAAAATTAATTTTTGTAACTCTATTTTTTGTTTCATTTGTTACAATTAATTTATATTATATTTTAGGTAATATGTCTATATGTTTTTGGTAAAAAAAGGAAGTTTTCATCGCGTAAAACGTATGATTTTCGCCAAATATTATAATTTTATTCTTCTAATTTTTTCTACTCGACAAGTTTCGTCATTTATA
>CALYZR010000107.1 GCA_945610215.1 uncultured Clostridium sp.
TAGAATAAAAAAAGCAGCAAGAAGAATCAGAAAAAATTCAGAAGTGTTTGTTGTAATAGGAATAGGAGGCTCATATTTAGGAGCAAGAGCAGTAATAGAAGCATTAAGCAGTAATTTTGCAAATATGATGCCAGAAAGCGTAAGAAAATCACCTCAAATATTTTTTGTAGGAAATAGTATAAGCCCAAATTATATAAATGAATTAATAGATTGCATAGGAAACAAAGACATATCAATAAATGTCATATCAAAATCAGGAACAACAACAGAGCCAGCAATTGCATTTAGAATTTTTAGAGAATATTTAGAAAGTAGATATGGAGCAGATGAAGCAAGAGATAGAATTTATATAACAACAGATAAAAAAAGAGGAGCATTAAAGGAACTTGCAAATGAAGAAGAGTATGAAACATTTGTAATACCAGACAATGTAGGTGGAAGATTTTCTGTATTAACAGCAGTTGGATTGCTTCCAATAGCTGTGGCAGGAATAAGTATAGACAAACTAATGAATGGTGCAAAAACTGCACGAGACGATTATCTAGAAGGAGATATAAAGTATAACCAATGCTTTAAGTATGCAGTTGCAAGAAATATATTATACAAAAAAGATAAGAATATAGAAATACTTGCAAACTATGAACCAAAACTTCACTATTTTACAGAATGGTGGAAACAACTATATGGAGAAAGCGAAGGAAAAGCTCATAAAGGGATCTTCCCAGCAGGAGTAGATTTAACAACAGATTTACATTCTATGGGACAATACATACAAGAAGGAAGAAGAAACTTGTTTGAAACAGTTATAAATGTAGAAGAAACAAAATCAGATATAAAAATAAAAAAAGACGAAGACAATTTAGATGGCCTAAACTTTCTAGCAGGGAAAACAATGGACTATGTAAATAAACAAGCAATGCAAGGAACAGTAGAGGCACATGTATCTGGTGGAGTTCCAAACATTATAATAAATATTAAAAAATTAGATGAAGAAACAATAGGCGAACTAATATATTTCTTTGAATTAGCATGCGCAATATCAGGAAATATATTAGGAGTAAATCCATTTGACCAGCCAGGAGTAGAGGCATATAAAAAGAATATGTTTAGACTACTTGGAAAACCAGGTTACGAGAAATAATAAAAAATAATTGACAAACAACTTACAACAAGAGTATAATAAAAATGTAGAATAAATATAAACGCAGAAGAGACAAAGTAAAATAAAGGTTACTTAAAGAGAGGATTAGTGATTGCGCTGAAAGCTAATCTAAGCAAACATATTTGAAAAACTACCTCGGAGTTTCTAATTAAAAGTTAGACGTGTAAGATGCGATAAAGTCTTTAATTAAGTAAAATAAAGGGTGGAACCGTGTTTTATAAAAATACCCCTAATAGATTATGGTAATCTATTAGGGGTATTTTTATACTAATAATTGAATAAACGTAAAAAATGACATCAGTAATTCACGGTAGGGACATAGCTCTTCCTATAAAGAAGAGCTTCGAAGGTAAGCTGTGTCCCTATACTTTAAAAGGAGGTTTTATGTTAGTATCAATAGGAAGCAGAAGCATACCTAAAATTACGGCAATAACAAGAGCTTTTTCTAGGTATCCAGAGCTATGGATTAACAATTCTGATAAAATTGAATATATGATTATGCCACAAGAAGTAAGAAAAGATGAGAGCTCTGGGCAAGAACAAGATAAATTTTCAGGAGTTTCGTGTAATCCAATGTCTCTTTCAGAAACAATAAAAGGAGCAAAAAACAGAGCAAAAAATGCGTATGAACATGCAGAAGAAAGAACACGGCACATGTAGTTTTGGAGTAGGAATAGAAGCAGGGATGTTTAGCGTACTAGAAGTAGAAACTAAATATATGGATTCAAGTATTTGTGCAATATATGATGGAGAAAAGTATTATATAGGATTTAGTCCATCATTTGAATATCCTCAATCAGTAGTAGATAGAGTGCTTAATGGAGAAGAACTAGGATATATGGATGATGTGTTTGGGAGTACTGCAAAAGGAAGAAAGGGTGCAATAGGAGTTTTAACAAATGGAAGAGTATATAGGGACGAATTAGAAGAATATGCAGTAATAATGGCATTAACTAAAATCGTTTCAAAAGAAATATATAACAAATAAACATGTAGGGGCGGACGACCCTGTCCGCCTGGTAAATAAAAAAAGGAGAGAAGAAAAATGATTAAAATTAAATTAAAAGACAATTCAGAATTAGAAGTAGAAGAAGGATTAAGCGTAATAGAAATAGCAAAAAAAATAAGTGAAGGATTAGCAAGAATGGCAACATGTGCCGAGATAGATGGAGAAGTTGTAGATTTAAGAACAATAGTAGAAAAAGACTGTTCATTAAATATATTAACATTTGAAAGCGGCCTAAATGGTGAGAAGGCATATTGGCATACAACATCACACATAATGGCACAAGCAATAAAAAGATTATATCCAGAAATAAAACTTGCAATAGGACCATCAATTGATAATGGTTTCTATTATGACTTTGATACAGACAAACCATTTACGCCAGAAATGCTAGAAGCAATAGAAAAAGAAATGAAAAAAATAATAAAAGAAGATTTACCACTAGAAAGATTTGAACTTCCAAGAAAAGAAGCTATAAAATTTATGGAAGAAAAAGAAGAACCATACAAGGTAGAATTAATAAACGATTTACCAGAAGACGCAATAATATCTTTCTATAAACAAGGAGAATTTACAGACCTTTGTGCAGGACCTCACGTAGTAAGTACAGGCAAAATAAAAGCAGTAAAACTACTTAAATCATCAGGTGCATATTGGAGAGGAAACGAAAAGAACAAAATGCTACAAAGAATATATGGCATATCTTTTCCAAAATCTAGCCAATTAGATGATTATTTAGCAAAACTAGAAGAAGCAAAACAAAGAGACCATAGAAAATTAGGAAAAGAATTAGGAATATTTACAGTAGATGAATTAGTTGGAAAAGGATTACCAATGTATTTGCCAAAAGGTTATGTTTTGTGGCAAATACTAGAAGACTATATAAAAAATAAAGAAAGAAAACTAGGATACAAACATGTAATGACACCACCAATAGGAAGTGTAGAATTATATAAGACATCAGGACATTGGGATCATTATAAAGAAAATATGTTTCCAGCAATGGAATTAGAAGGAGAAGCTTTTGTATTAAGACCAATGAACTGCCCACACCATATGATATTATACAAAAATTCATTACACTCATACAAAGATCTACCTATTAGAATTGGTGAAATAGCAAGAGATATGAGATATGAAGACTCTGGAGCATTAAAAGGAATAGAAAGAGCTAGGTCATTCTGCCAAAATGATGCCCACCTATTTGTAACACCAGAACAAATAAAAGACGAATTTGAATCAGTAGTAAAATTAATACTAGATGTGTACAAGGATTTTGATATACAAGACTTTGAGTTTAGGCTATCATTAAGAGATCCAGAGGACAAAGTAAAATATTATCCTGATGATGAAATGTGGAATAATGCAGAAAACAAATTAAGAGAAGTTTTAG
>CALYZR010000108.1 GCA_945610215.1 uncultured Clostridium sp.
ATCTTAACATCTAAACATAAAGATTGAAGTTCTTTTATTAATACTTTAAATGATTATGGTATACATGTTTCTGGTATTTTTACACCTTCGTATAATCCGCTGAGCTACTTGCATTGTTTTTCTTAATGCAAAGTTCAATTTTCTTGAAGCCTCTTGTTGCATTGTACTTGTTGTAAATGGTGGTGCAGGAGTTCTTTTCTTTTCCCCTTTTTTTATTTCGCTAACTACATATTTTGCTTTTTCTAATTCACTTAAAATTTTATCTACTTCTTCTTTTGAATGTATATCTAGTTTTTTATCGCCTTTCCCATAAAATTTTGCATCAAAAGTTTTTTTAGGTTTTTTTGTAGCTAATGTGGCATATATGTTCCAATATTCTTCTGGAACAAAATTTTCTATTTCTTCTTCTCTATCTACAACTAGTTTTACAGCTACAGATTGTACTCTACCTGCTGATAATCCTTTCTGCACTTTTTTCCAAAGTACTGGGCTTATTTTATATCCAACTATTCTATCTAATACTCTTCTTGCTTGTTGTGCATTTGTTAAATCCATATCTATTTTTCTTGGATTTTTAATTGCTTTTTTTACAGCATCTCTTGTAATTTCGTTAAACGTCACTCTACACATTTTGCTTTCATCTATGTCTAAAATATTTGCCAAATGCCATGCAATTGCTTCTCCTTCACGGTCAGGGTCAGTTGCAAGATATACTTTTTTTGCATCTTTTGCTTCTTTCTTTAAAGATTTTATTAAATCTCCTTTTCCTCTTATGTTTATATATTGAGGTTCAAAAGTTTTTGTGTCAATTCCCAACTTTGATTTTGGTAAATCTCTTATATGTCCCATAGATGCCACTACTTTTGTATTTCCACCTAAAAATTTTTTTATTGTATTTGCTTTTGCTGGGGATTCGACTATTACTAATTTGTCTGCCATTTTATTTACGCAGAAATGAAAATGCTTGCATTACATTTTCAAACTTAATTGTAGTACTTGCATTTGATTTCTGCTTCCTCCTTTTTTATTGTTTTAATTAAATTGAAATTTATATATGTAAGTAAATTTATTTATATAAAGGATATTCTTCACAAATTTTAGATACTTCTTTTTTTAGTTCTTCTTTTTTATTTTCATAATCTTCTACTGTTATACTTATTAATTTTGCTATCTTTTTCATTTCTCCTTCTTTAAACCCTCTTGTTGTTACTGCAGGTGTTCCAATTCTTATTCCACTTGTTATACTTGGTTTTTCCGTATCAAATGGAACTGCATTTTTATTTACTGTAATTCCAATATCATCTAATCTTGTTTCTAATTCTTTTCCTGTTATTCCTTTATTTCTTAAATCTATTAATACTAAATGATTATCTGTTCCTCCAGATACTAAATTAAATCCATATTTTAATAATTCTTCTGCTAATGTTTTAGAATTTTTTATAAGCTGATTTTGATACTTTTTAAATTCTGGCTTTTGTGCCTCACCAAAACATACAGCTTTAGCTGCAATTACATGCATTAGAGGTCCGCCTTGAATTCCCGGAAATACGGCTTTATCAATTTCTTTTGCGTATTTCTCTTTACACAAGATTATTCCTCCTCTTGGTCCTCTTAGAGTTTTATGAGTAGTACTTGTAACAAAATCTGCATATGGTACTGGGTTTTGATGAAGTCCTGCTGCTACTAATCCTGCAATGTGTGCCATATCTACCATAAAAAGACTTCCAACTTTATCTGCAATTTCTTTAAACTTTTTAAAATCTATCTCTCTAGGATAAGCACTTGCTCCTGCAAGTATTAATTTTGGCTTATATTCAATTGCTAGTCTTTCTACTTCTTCATAATCTATTTTACCTGTTTTTTCATCTACTCCATATGGAATAAAATTATACAATTTTCCAGAAGAATTTACTTTACTTCCATGAGATAGATGTCCTCCATGTGATAAATTCATTCCTAAAACTGTATCTCCCACGTTTAATTTTGCAAGATATACAGCCATATTTGCTTGAGCTCCTGAATGTGGTTGGACATTTGCATGTTCTGCTCCAAAAATTTCTTTTAATCTGTCCCTCGCTAAATCTTCTACAATATCTACACATTCACATCCTCCATAATATCTTGCTCTAGGATATCCTTCTGCATATTTATTCGTCATATAGCTTCCGCATTGCCTCCATAACGCTATTACTTACAAAATTTTCTGATGCAATTAATTCTATTTTGTTTTGTTCTCTTTTTAGTTCCTGCATTATTGCATTATAAACTTGTTCATCTTCTCTTTTTAGATTTTCAAAAGTTGGCATGGTAAATCACCTCTTTTGTAGCATTATATACTAAATATTTTTATGTGTAAATAGACGAAATAAAAAAAGAAAGGTATTAATCCCTTTCTTTTGAAAATTTATAGATTACACATTATCTTTTATGTATTCTACTACGTCGTTTACTGTAACAACTTTTTCTGCATCAGCATCTGGAATTTCTAAATCGAATTCTTCTTCTAATGCCATTATTAACTCAACTATATCTAATGAATCAGCACCTAAATCATCTATAAAAGATGCATCTGGTGTTATAGCAGTTTCTGCTACTCCTAATTGTTCTACTATTATTTCTTTTACCTTATCGAAAACTTCTTCTGAACTCATAGGTTGCATTACACCTCCTTATTTATATAGAAATTAGAAATATATCTTCTAAACTCTTTTTTATTTTTTACTAATTAAAATATTATATGGTTTGAAATATATTGTCAATACTTTTTTGCAATTTATTTCATTTATTTTAAGAAATGCCTTTGAAGAATGGGTCGCCCAGGAGTGCAACCCCTACATCTTCTCTACATTTTTAATATGTTGTCTGAGTTGTAACCTTTTTTTCAAATTCTTCTTTTAGAATTTCTACTGCTTTTGACTCAGCAAATTTTTCTGCTTGTTTTATTGTAAAATAGAATAAGTAATCGTCACTACTTCCATGTGCTTTTACAACAGGTTTTTTTACTCCTAGAAATAATGCTCCACCATACTCCTTATAATCCATTGTTTTGCTAAATCTTTTTATTCCTGGAAGTGCAGGAATTGCTCCTATTGTACTTAAAATATTCTTTTTTAAACTTTCTGTAAGTGATTTTTTTACTAATTTTCCAAATCCTTCTACTGTTTTTAAGAAAATATTTCCTGTAAATCCGTCTGTTACAACTGCATCAATTTCTCCAGAAAAAGCTTCTCTTCCTTCTACATTGCCCACAAAATTTATTCCATATTCTGCTGATTTTTCTTTTAAAAGCTTATAGCTTTCTTTCATTAATTCATTTCCCTTTGTTTCTTCTGTACCTATGTTTAACAATCCTATTGCTGGTTTTTCCATTTTATATATGTTTTTTAAATATATATTTGCAAACTGTGCAAACTGTAATAAGTTAATTGGTTTACAATTTGTATTTGCTCCTGCATCTACTAGCATTAATCCTTTTTTATATGATGGAAGCATTGGTGCGATTGCTGGTCTATCTACACCTTTTATTCTTCCTACCAAAAGTGTTGCTCCTGTAAG
>CALYZR010000109.1 GCA_945610215.1 uncultured Clostridium sp.
ATAACCCCAGTAGGTTATATTGTAACAAAAAAATATTATAAAATCAATATGTTAAAGGAGAGGTATAAATGAATAATAGCAGAGCAAAAGAAGGTAAGTTAAATGTAGTAGGCTCTAAGATAAAATACTATAGAGAACTAAATAACTTATCTTATCAAAAATTATCAGATCAACTAATGTTACTTGGAATTGATATTCATAAACAAGCAATTTATAATATAGAAAAAGGAATAAGAACTGTTGTAGATTATGAACTTTGTGGATTTGCAAAATGCTTTAATATCAAGGTAAACGACTTGACTGATGATTATTTTAATAATTTAAAATAGAAATGCTAGAGTCTTTTTTAAAGGTTTACTCTAGCATTTCATTTTTACTCTTTTTTCAACTTTCACAAATTACTTTTCACGATTTTACTTTTTTTTACATAATATTACTTTCTTTTACTCGTACCATAGTCCCCATATATGATACAAAAGTAATATTATTTTTCATATAGCTTATCAAAAGCTACTTTTTCTTGTTCTTCCATAAAGTTGTCGATTACCTTTTTTCTAAAAAGAACTTTCCCACCAACCCTAAAATGAGGTATCTCATTCTTTCTTACTTGCTGACCTAAAAGCCAATAAGAAATCCCCATATATTTAGCTGTTTCTTCCATAGTTAAAGTAGTTCTTTCAATTTTTTCATATTTCTCTAAATCTGGCATAATCTCACCTCCCAACCTCATTATACAAATCTATTCTTATCAATCCCAAACCTTTTTTAGAAAAAAATTGCAAAAAAAAATAAGGGCAAAAGATTTTACTCTCTCGCCCTTTTCGTAAATAAAAAATAATTCAATATAAATATGAATTCATATATTTTATTAAATTATAATAAAAATATTCTAAATGTCAATATTAGCAACCTGTTCTAGGTAATTTTTGTGTAACTTCTATTTCTTTAAAATAAGTTACTGTAGTCCATTCATCAGTATCTTCAACATATTTATCTTCGTAATTTCCGAAAACTTTAGTATAGTTTGTAAATGCAAAACCATTTCCTAAGCCTTCTAACATATCACAATATAATATTGGAGATTCAACTTCAGAAAAACCTACTTTTACAGTTCCAAACCTGAATTCATATTCTGTTATAAACTCATCTTCTTCAAGTTCAGCAGTTTTGAAACTTACTTCATTATTAACTTGTGTACTTAGTTTATCTACTAGCATTTTATAATCATTCTTGTTTGTTTTATACCAAATAGAATATTCTAAATCTTCATTCCAAGTTCCTGTGTATATTCTATCTACTCTTAGTGCTTGTGTAGGTAAAGTATCTTGCCAAGTGAAATTATCTAATTTAACATTTGATTTATTTCTAATATTCTTAAAATTATAATAAATGCTATCTTTTGATTGTGTTTCTATAAAGCCGATTTTTTCAACTTCAACATCTATATCAACACTATCATCTTCAACATTAACTTTTACAATTTCTTTATGTTCTTTTATTTCAGCTTTAAAAATATCTGAATTTATTAAATAATAAACTGATCCTGAATCTACTTCTTTTAAATGATATTCTCCCTTTACAAGCAATTTTGAAATAGCTTTTCCTTCTTTGTCTGTAGTTAAAGTATCAACTAATTCATCATTTTAATTATATACTTCAAATATTGCTCCTTTTAAAGGAGTTCCTTTTTTATCTCCTGTAAGTTTATTATCATTGCTACTAACTTTAGTTACTTCAATTTGTCCCTTTATTTTCTCATTTTCAAAAGTTATATTTTTGATTTGATTTTCTTCTAGCTTTATTGTATGAATTTCATCATCTAAAACATAAGTATCTAAAGTCTCAACTTCTTGTATTTTTAATTCTGAAAAATCTCTTATTGGATATCTTGATGTTTCAGCCTCTCCGTTCTTATCTGTAATTAGTTCTTCAAGTACATTTCCATCCTTATCCATAACTTTAAATTTAACATTTTCAAGTTTTACTTCGTGATCTTCTTCATCAACTTTTATAATTTTTATAGCACCCTTTTTTAATTCATTTTGTATTTGAAGCTCTTTAGTTAAATTCCATTCAACTTCAACATCAGTATCTTCAGCTAAGTTGTACCATTTATTAGTTTTCTTCTCAATTAGTGAATAGTCTCCTATTCTAAGGTCTTTTATTTCTAATTCTCCATTAACATCTGTATTATATGTTCCAATAACTTTATTAAATTCGTGTGAAAATAGGTCAAATTCAACATTTCCTAGTACAACCCTATTGTTATCTTTATCAATTTTATAAACTTTTATATTGCCTTTTTTGTGTTCATTCTCCACACTAACTGATGATGATTTATTATATTCAACATTTACATCAAATTCAGCTTTATTTAAAATGTATTTTGGATTTGTCTCAACCTCTACTAATTTATAGTTTCCTTGATATAATTTGTCGAATTTTGCCTCACCTTTGCTATCAGTAGTTGCAGTTCCTACAACTGTTCCATCTGCTTTTTTTAGTGAAAATGTAACTCCCTCAATTGGAGCTTTTGTATAATCGTCTGTTTTATTAACTAAAATTTTTCCTGTATTAGTTTTAATATTTAAAGTAGCTCTACCAACTCCATCTCCAAAAGGATCATAAGTTAAAGCATAATTTTGAGTTTCAGAAATTCTTGTACTTCCATAAAATACAGGATATGTTTTACATTTACCTTGAACATTTATAACTGCATTTGTAATATCTTTATCCATTTGTGATTTAGGTATTTTTACATACATACTTTCATTTCCATTAAATGAATTTGTTTGAGTTCCACTAGCATTAGTAATAATAGTTCCTTGTGGTAAATTTGCTGTAGCTGTAATTGTGTAATTTGCCATATCTACTGTACTTGAAACATTTATTTTTTGTGTATAATAATTTCCATCTTCATACAAATCTCCTGAATTTGTTAAAACTATACTTGGATCTGATGGAATTTGACTTCCGTATCTTCCTATATTAACTAAATTTACTATTGCATTTTTTATTGCATCTCCTCTGTCATCTGCTCCTTGATCAGCACCTCTGAATCTGCTTGAAGGATCAAAGTCATATAAAATGCAATAAACTGCTTGTTTTGTTGCTTGAAAAGCTTCTAAGTCATTTGCTAAGCCCATCTCTCCTGCTGATTTATAAGGAAAACCATTTATAACTGTTCTCCATATTCTGACATCACCTAAAACATCAGTAACACTTGCATTTACATCAACAGTATAACCATCATATTCTCCAACTCCGTGGATATTCCCTATTTAAACAATATGCAGGATAGCTTCTTCCTCCTTCATTATATGTAACATAAGTTGTTGTAACATATGCCCATACACCTTTATCTTCGTTCCAATATTGTAAATGCCATTCAACATCTCCACTATTTTCTAAGTTTGCAGAACTAATTTCTGTAGCAAATACACTAGGAGTTATTGCAGAAAATAGAGTTA
>CALYZR010000110.1 GCA_945610215.1 uncultured Clostridium sp.
AATGTTTATGCAAGTACTAAATTATATATTAAGCAAAAAGATAAAACCAAAATTAATACCAAAACTAGATTTTAGTAAAGGCATTCCAGAAAAATATTCTACATTTATTGTAATACCAACAATTATAAATTCAAATGATAAGGTAAAAGAATTATTTAAAAAATTGGAAGTATATTATTTAGCAAATAAGAGTGAAAATATATATTTTGCATTGTTAGGTGATTGTACATCTAGCAAAAACGAAAAAGAAAATTTTGATGAAGAAATAATAAAAACAGGATTAGAAGAAGTAGAAAGATTAAACAAAAAGTACAAGACTGTATTAGAAGATAATAATAAATTCTATTTTTTATATAGAAATAGAATTTGGAATGCAGGAGAAAAAAGCTTTTTAGGCTGGGAAAGAAAAAGGGGATTACTATGCCAATTTAATGATTTTATAGTAAATGATGTAAATAATTTTAGAGTAAATACAATAGCAAAAGAAGCCAAGGCATTTTGTAAAAAAATCAAATATGTAATAACACTAGATTCAGATACAAATTTAGTTTTAGATTCTGCACAAGAGTTAATAGGTGCAATGGCGCATATTTTAAATAAGCCTGTTTTAGAGAAAGAACAAAATGTTGTAGAGGAAGGACATGCAATAATTCAACCAAGAATTGGAATAGATTTAAAATCAAGTAGGAAAAGTTTGTTTACTAAAATTTATGCAGGACTTCGGAGGAACAGACTCATATACAAATGCAGTATCAGACATATATTATGATAATTTTGATGAAGGAATTTTTACAGGGAAAGGTATATATAACATAGAAATTTTCCATAAAGTACTTTGTGAAGAAATACCAGAAAACACAGTATTAAGTCATGACCTGTTAGAGGGAAATTATTTAAGATGTGGGCTTGCAACAGATATTTTATTATTAGATGATTATCCAAGTAAATATATAAGCTATGTTACAAGATTAAGTAGGTGGATACGTGGGGACTGGCAAATAAAAATGTGGCTTAATAAATATATTACTATAAAAAACGGAACTCAAAAATTAAATCCACTTAATAAATTATCTAAATTTAAAATATTAGATAATTTATTAAGAAGCCTTGTGCCAGTAACTTCTCTTTTTGGAGTAATACTTTCAGTGCTCTTAAAAATGTTTACAGAAATAAAAGTATGGCCAATAGTTGCAATCTCATTATTAGGAATAACATTTTCAAGTATAATAGATATATTAAATTATATAATTTTTAAAAAGAATATAGATTCTAATTATATTTCTGCACATAAAAATATAATACCAGTTATAGGTGCTTTAAAAGCAAGTATACTAAGAGGAGCGTTAGAGATTAGCTTTCTTCCGAATAAAGCTATAATAACATTAAGTTCAATAATAAAAACAATATATAGAACAAAAATAAGTAAAGAGCATTTGCTAGAATGGATAACAGCAGAAGATGCAGAAAAACAAGCAAAAACAGATATAGTATCATATTATAAATTCATGTGGGCAAATGTTTTATTTGGTATTTTATTTTTAGGCATTGGAATATTTACAAAACAAATATTAGAAATAATAGGTGGAATTATATGGATTTTAGGACCATTAGAAGCATATTACTTAAGCAAAGATACAAAGGAATTTGTAGCAATAGAAAAAATATCAAAACAAGATAAAGAATATCTTTTAGAAACAGGCCAAAAGATTTGGAATTTTTTTAATGATACTATGAATGAAGAAAACAATTTTTTACCACCAGATAATTACCAAGAAGATAGAAAAGAGATAATAGCAAAAAGAACATCACCAACAAATATAGGACTTCGGAATGCTTGCTATTGTCTCAGCATATGACTTAAAATATATAAATTTAGAAGAGGCTTTGACTAAAATAAATAAAACATTAGAAACAATACAGAAATTACAAAAATGGAATGGGCATTTATATAATTGGTATAATACAGTAACATTAGAACCATTAAATCCAAGATATGTTTCAACAGTAGATAATGGAAATTTTATTGGATATTTATATACTGTAAAACAATTTCTAGAAATTGAACTTGAGATGGATAATATTATAGGATATCATCAATTTGCAGAAATCCCTCAAATGATACAAATAATTGATAATATAATAAAAAATATGGATTTTAGTGTGTTATATAATTCAAAAAAACGATTATTTTCAATAGGATTTAACATAGAAGAAAATAAACTTACAAATTCATATTACGATTTATTAGCATCAGAAGCAAGACAAGCAAGTTTAGTTGCAATAGCTAAAAAAGATGTACCATCTAAACATTGGAATAGTTTAAGCAGAACATTAACAAGTTTAAAAAAATACAAAGGACTTGTGTCATGGTCTGGAACTGCATTTGAATATTTAATGCCAAATATAAATATAGAACAATACGAGGGAAGCCTTTTAGATGAAGCGTGCAGATTTTTAATAATGAGCCAAATAGAATATGCAAAAAGATTAGGAATACCATGGGGAGTTTCAGAAGCAGCATTTAATTTAAGAGATTTAAATAATAACTATCAATATAAAGCATTTGGTATACCTTGGTTAGGCTTAAAAAGAGGACTAGAAGATGATATGGTAGTATCACCATATTCTGTATTTTTAAGCCTGAATTATGTACCAAAACAGGGAATAGAGAACTTAAAACTGCTAGAAAGTGAAGGTATGAATAGCAAATATGGCTTTTATGAGTCAATAGATTATACACTTTCTAGATTAAAATATGGTAAAAAATATGAAGCAGTAAAAACATATATGGCACATCACCAAGGTTTAAGTCTTCTTTCAATTAACAATTTAATAAATAAAAATATATTAGTGAAAAGATTTATGGAAAATCCAGAAATTGAAGGAATAAAAATATTGCTTCAAGAAAGAATGCCCGAAAAGGCAATAATTACAAAAGAGAAAAAAGAAAAAGTAGAAAAATTAAAGCCAAAAGATTACGAAAACTATTCAGAAAGAATATACAGCAAAATAAATTATAAACTGAATGAAGCAAATACAATATCAAATGGAAGTTACACAATATGTACAAAATCTAATGGAGAAGGATTTAGTAGATATAAAGGAATATTAATAAATAGATTTAAAGAAACAGCAGATAAAAAACAGGGTATAATATTTTATATAAAAAACGTATCTAGCAAGAGAATATGGCCAAATATTCCAATAGATAAAAAACAGGACAAACTTAAAATTTCTTTTACACCATCAGAAAGTAAGTTTACTAGAACAGATGGAAATATACAAACAAAAACAAAGATAATTGCCTGTGCAAATGATGCTGTAGAAATAAGAAGGCTGGAATTAAAGAATAATGGAAATATGGAAGAAACTTTAGAAGTAACAAAT
>CALYZR010000111.1 GCA_945610215.1 uncultured Clostridium sp.
AGGCAATAGCGATTATAGCATTTTATATAATAGGAATTTCGGAGAAATTTCCTATAACATAAAAAATTGGGGGCATAGTTTAATTGCCCCCAATTTTATTATTACATTACCCTTGCTTTTATTATATATCTTTGTTTGCTATCGTTTGTACAAGTTATTAATGTTATTTCTTTTTTTCCATTTGTTAATTGACTCGTACATTCTAACTCATCTGGATTTACTATAAATTTATCATATACTGTATATGTTAGCATTCTTCCACTTAAGTCTGTTATTTCTATTATATCTCCATTTTCTAGTGTTGGTACCTTGCTAAAGAATTTTGAGTTTCTATAATTATGACCTGCTATGCAAAGATTTCCAACTTCATTTGGATTTGGTCCATGGAATTTACATGGAGCTGTTTTTAGCAATTCATCTGTATATGTAGATAGAATTGGATAATTAACATTTATTGAAGGTATATTAATTACTCCTATTGTGTAATATACTGTTCCGTCACTTGCTGTTAATTTTTGTTCTTCTGGAACATTTATCTGTTGTTCTATTTGAACTACTTGTGTTGTAGTTATATTTTCTTCTTCCGGAATAGCATTTAATCTTACTACTATTACTTCCTCATTTACAACTTTTGTTGAATCTTGAAATGCTATCTCTTGTAAAATTTCTTTTGAAACTTCTTCACTCTTGTTTCTATCATACTCTGCATATATTGCATAAGAAGATAATGCGCATAGCAAAAAAACAGATAAAAAGAATTCAAATTTAAATGCTTTTTTCTTTTTCTTCATATCTGGTGTTACATATAATTTTTGAGAAACAAGAATTTGGTTCATGATACATTTCCTTCTTTAAAATTAATCCATTTTAATTTTAACACATTTCTTTTAACTTTTCAACAGCGTTTGCTATACTTTCGTTTGGAGTTGAAGCTCCTGCCATAATTCCTATTTTGTTTATATTTTTAATACAACTTTTATTTAATTCTTCTGCAGTTTCTATAAGCATGCAATTACTACATTCTTTTTTAGCAATTTCATATAATTTGTTTGTGTTTGAGCTGTGTTTTCCACCAATTATAATCATTAACTCAACTTCACCAGCTATTTCTTTTGTTTCTTTTTGCCTGATGCTTGTTGCATTACAAATTGTATTTTTTACTTTCAGTTCTATATTTTTATCTATATTTTCTTCTATATTTTTTATAATTCTATCAAACTTTTCCATACTAAATGTAGTTTGAGAAACTACTAAAACTTTTTTTAAGCTAGATTTTTTTAAATCTTTTATAGCTTTATTTATATCTTCTTCTTTTTCTAATACAGTTGAATTTCCTTTGCAATAACTTACGGTTCCTATTGTCTCTGCATGGTCTTTTTGACCTATTATAAAAATATAATAACCTTTACTAGAATATTCTTTTACAATATTGTGTATTTTTAATACATTAGGGCATGTTAAATCTATTACTTTTAAATTTAATTCTCTTGCTTTTTTATACACTTCTTCTGGCACGCCATGTGATCTTATTATTACATTTTCTTTTGCATTCTCTATATTATCAATAATTATTAGTCCCTGTTCTTCTAGTTTTTGTGTAACCTGCTTATTATGAACTAGTTCACCTAAACAATATGTTGTTTTTTGTTTTTGCACTTCTTCTTTTGTTTTATCTACGGCATTTTTTACTCCATAGCAAAAGCCTGCCGTTTTACCAACAATTATTTCCATATATTTTCACCTTTATTTGTTTTCGTTCATTAACTTCTCATAGCATTTTCTGCATACTGGAATATATAAGCCTTCGTCACCTACTAATATATCTTTATCTTTTTGTTTTCCTTTAAAATATGTGAAAATTGCCTCTTCACTTCTACAATTTTCGCATACTGATGTTAGCATTTGAACATTATCAGCCATACATAATAAATCTCCCATTGGACCAAAAGTCTTTCTTTCTGATGTTAAATTTAATCCTGCTATAAAAAATTTCTTTCCTTTTTGAGTAAGCTTATACAGTTCATTTAAATCTCCATTTAAGAACTGGAATTCATCAATTACATAAACATCCGCATCATAATTTTTTATTTCGTCTATACTATCGATATTAATCGCACCTTGTTTATATCCATTTCTACTAATAACACTTTGCTCTGAAAATCTATCATCTATAGTAGGTTTAAATATTTTTACATTTTTCCCTGCAATTTGTTGTCTTTTAGCTTCATCCAATATTTTTTGAGTTTTGCCACATTTCATTGGTCCTGTATAAACATTTATATCTCCCATCTTTATCACCTGTTTATATCATTTTTAAAATTTCCTCTTTTAATACTTTTACTATATCTTCTTGTTTTACTTTTTTAATTATTTCCCCTTTTTTAAATAGAAGTCCTTCTTTAATTCCACCTGCAATTCCTATATCTGCATGTCTCGCTTCATTCGGTCCATTTACGCCGGCATCCCATAACAGCTACTGTAATAGGTGTCTTTATAGTTTGTAAAAACTCCTCTATTTCATTTGCTATTGGTATTAAATCATATTGGATTCTTCCACATGTAGGACATGCTATAAGTGTTGGAGAATTTTTGTACAAATTGCAATCTTTTAGTATTTCTTTTGCAACTTTTATTTCTTTAACAGGATCTGCAGATAGCGATACTCTCATTGTATCTCCTATACCTTCTTTTAGTAAGATTCCAAGCCCTATACTTGAGCTTACTGTTCCACTAAATTCTGTTCCTGCATGTGTTACTCCTAAATGTAATGGATAATTTATTGTATTTGCAGCTTCTTTGTAACTTTCTATACACAAGTCTAATGATGATGCTTTTAATGATAATGCTATATCAAAAAAATCTAAGTCCTCTAATATTTTTATATGCCTTAGTCCAGCTTCCACCATTCCTTTTGCTGTTGGCTTTCCGTCTCTTTGCAAAATATCTTTTGGAAGTGAACCACTGTTTACACCTATTCTAATTGGAATTTTTCTTTCTTTACAAGCATCTACAACCGCTTTTACTCTGTCTATTCCTCCAATATTTCCTGGATTTATTCTTATTTTATCTACACCTGCTTTTGCTGCTTCTAATGCAATTCTATAATCGAAATGTATATCAGAAACAATTGGTATATGTATTTTACTTTTTATTTCTTTTATTGCTTTTGCATCTTCTTCATCTAAACATGCAACTCTTATTATTTCGCAACCAGCTTCTTCTAATTTCAAAATTTGTTCTACCGTTGCTTTTACATTTTTTGTTTTTGTATTTGTCATTGATTGAATTACTACTTTATTTTGTCCACCTATTTGTACATTCCCTACAAATATTTTTTTTGTTTCATTTATTTTTAACATAGTTATCCCCTTAATTTTTATTTTA
>CALYZR010000112.1 GCA_945610215.1 uncultured Clostridium sp.
GTCCTCTATCTGCTTTAAAAACTGCCTTTAAAGATTTTTCTCTAAAAATTCTTCTTATTATGGCAAAAGATGTATCAAATATTGGCAATGCAAGAACTAACAGTGGAGCAACAATAATTATTGCAGTATATGTTTTCGCAACTCCTAATATAGAAATAACTGCCAATGTAAATCCAATAAAGTTAGAACCAGTATCACCCATAAATGTTCTTGCTGGATTAAAGTTGAAAGGCAAAAAACCTAACAATGCTCCTGCAAGTGCAGTCGCAAGAATTATAGATATAACTGGTGATGAATTTAATATAAATATAAACATTAGACAAATTGATGAAATTAAAGAGACACCAGATGAAAGCCCATCTAATCCGTCTAATAAATTTATTGCATTTGTAATTCCTACAATCCAAAATACGGTAAATACTTTTAAAAATATTTCATTTGAAATAATTGATTCGGCAGAAGTTGTAAATATTTTATCAATAACTATACCGCTTGATACTACGATAGTTGCAGCAACCAGTTGCCCTATTAATTTTACTATTGGCTTAATTCCCTTTGTATCATCAAAGTAACAAAACAATTCTAAAACTATAATACCAAGGAAAAAACCAAATAATTTTATATAATAATTGTTTGTAAAAATATCTAATTTTTTTTCTATTATCATTGTAATAATTAAATAAATTGCCGAAACAAAAAAACCGGCAACAATTGCAATTCCACCAAGACGTGGCATTATTTTTTTGTGAATTTTTCTTTTATCTTTAGGTATGTCTAAAGCTTTAACTTTTCTAGCAAGCCTAATGCTATAAGGTGTAAAAACATAAGTAGTTATGAAGGCAAGAAGAAATGTAATTGCTATATCTCCCCACATGTAAAAACCTCCTAATTTAATGTTCCGTAATGATTTTATATTCAAAAGCATATTTTGTCAATAAAAAACGATTCATTATAATATTTTTTATAATATTTTCCCTAAATAAGCTAAAACTATTTTCATTTAATAAAAAATGTTATAAAATAAGCATAAAACGAATAGCTAAAAATAAATTCTTAAGAAGAGGTAATTAAAAAATATGAATGATAAAAAAATAACTGTAAATAAAATAGTAGAAATATGTAATGGAAAATTAATATCAGGAGATGGCAATATAGAAATAGAAGAATATTCTAAAGATACAAGAACTTTGAATAAAGGTGATATGTATTTAGGGATAAAAGGAGAAAAAATAAATGGAAATGATTATATAGAAAAAGCATTTATAAATGGAGCAATTGGATGCATTACAGATGAAGAAGTAAGTGTTGAATTATTAAATAAATATACAAATAAAATTGTTATAAAAGTAGAAGATACAATAAAAGCAATTCAAGAATTAGCAAAATATAAAAGAAGCTTATACAATATACCAGTAATTGCAGTAACAGGAAGTGTAGGGAAAACTAGCACAAAAGATATTATAGCAAATGTATTAGCACAAAAATTCAAAGTATTAAAAACAGAAGGAAACATGAATAACCATATAGGATTACCAATGACATTACTAAAATTAAAGAATCATACAGCAATTGTTGTAGAAATGGGAATGAATCATTTTGGAGAAATAAGCTTACTAACAAATATTGCAAAACCTACTGGCTGTGTAATAACAAATATAGGAACATCACATATAGGAAATTTAGGCTCTAGAGAAAATATATTAAAAGCAAAATTAGAAATATTAGAAGGATTAGACTCCAAAGGATTTGCTTTAGTAAATAATGACAATGATTTGTTAAAAGACTGGACAAAAAAAGAAAATAAATATAAAGTATACACATATGGAATAGAAAATAATAGTACATACATGGCGAAAAATATTACTACATTAGAAAACAATAGTAACTTTGAAATAAATGGAATAAAAGGAAGTGTACCAGTAGGAGGAATTCACTTTGTATATAATGCTGTTTGTGCATTCGCAGTGGGAGACATATTAAATATAGAAAAAGAAAAAATAATAAAAGGTATTTCAGAGTTTAAATTAACAGCAAAAAGAATGGATACAGAAATTATTAATGGTAATATAAAAGTAATTAATGATAGTTATAATGCAAGTTATGATTCAATGAAAGCTGCATTAGAGGTTATGAAAAATACTAAAGCCACAAGAAAAATTGCAATTCTTGGTGATATGCTTGAATTAGGTGATTATGCAAAAGAATTACATGAAAAGGTCGGAGAAGAAGTAGTAAAAAATAAAATAGATATATTAATTACAATTGGAGAGAATGCAAAAAATATAGCTAACAAAGCAAAAGAACTAAAAATGAAAGCTGTGTATATTTTTAATGATATAGATGAAGCAATTGGCTATATAGAAAAAATTATCAAGGGAGAAGATTTGATTTTATTAAAAGCTTCAAACTCTATGAACTTTAGTAGAATATTAAATGAGTTAAAAAAAGATTAGGTTAGGAAGGAATGGTATTATGAGCAAAATAAAAGTAGGGGTTGTATTTGGTGGAATGTCAACAGAACATGACGTATCTATTGTTTCTGGAACATCTGTTGCAAATAAACTTAATAAAGATAAATATGAAATTTATCCAATATACATAGATAATAATGGAGAATGGTATAAATGCATAGATATATCTAAAAAATACGAAGTAGGAGATAGAATAGAAAAAATTCAAAAAATAGGAAATATAATTAATTATTTAAAAGATATGGACGTTATTTTCCCAGTTCTACATGGGTTATATGGAGAAGATGGAACAATACAAGGACTATTTGAATTATTAAAAAAACCTTATGTTGGATGCAAAGTTCTTGGCTCTTCAATTGCGATGGATAAAGTATATACAAAAATAATTTTTGACAAGGCAAAAATAAAACAAGCAAAATATGAATACATAAAAAAAGAAAAAGATAAATATGTTTATGTTGATAAAGACTTTAATGAAATAAAAGAAGACTTAGAGGATATTTGTAAAATAATAGATAAACGTTTAAATTATCCAATGTTTATAAAGCCATCTAATTCTGGTTCATCTGTGGGAATAAATAAAGCAAAAAATATAAAAGAACTAGAAGAGTATATAAAATATGCTTCTAGATTTGATAGGAAAATATTAATAGAAGAAAATTTAATCGGAAGAGAAATAGAATGTTCTGTTCTCGGAGATAACGATGTAAAAGCATCTTGTGTTGGAGAAATTTTACCTGCAGAGAATTTTTATACATTTGAGGCAAAATATAAAAATTCAGAATCTAAACTTACAATCCCAGCAGAAATAAAGAAAGAATTGGCAGACGAAGTTCGAAAAACGGCAATAAAAGCATTTAAAGCAATTGATGGGAAAGGATTTGCTAGAGTAGATTTTTTCGTTAATGA
>CALYZR010000113.1 GCA_945610215.1 uncultured Clostridium sp.
AGAAGGAGTAAAATTTGAAGATCTACCAGAAGATTGGGTATGCCCATTATGCGGTGTTGGAAAGGAAATGTTTAAAAAAGCAGAATAATAAATAAACTAAAAAGACTTCACATTTGTTGTGGAGTCTTTTATAAATTTAAATTTAAAAAACAAAATGTATTTAAAAATATATATGTATAAATAGCAGCAAATGTTCCTTGAAGAAGTTTTCCAATTAAATAAGGCTTTATAGAAATGCCATTTTTTGAGGTTATACTAAGTACCTGCAGAGCAACAGAAATTCCTCCAAATCCGAGCAGAAATGAACAAATAATAATATTAGTAGATATATTTTTGTTAGCAATTAATGCAATATTACAAACTCCATTTGTAAGTTCTATTAGTCCAGTTATAATTCCTTTTAGATATTTATCAGAAATTCCAAAAACATTGGATAGTGGCGAAATAAGATTAACAAATAAATTTAATATACCACTATTATTTAATATAGAAATAACAACAGAAAAAAGTACAACAAATCCGCCAATAAGAAATATCGTACTAATTGAATTCATAATGGAATTAGCAAGAACTTCGCCTAAATTTGATAAAGATATTCTGGAGGGTGATTTGCAAGATGTTTCGCTAAAAAGGCAGCTTCTTTTATTTCTTCCACTTTTCCACCATCTAAACAAAATTCCAACAGTAATGCATGCAAGTATATGTGTTATAAGAAGTAAAATTCCAGTTTTAGTATCTTTAAAAAGCCCAATTCCAACAGTTCCAACTATAAATAAAGGACCAGAATTATTTGTAAAAGCAATAAGCCTTTCTGCTTCTATATTTGTACAAAGTCCTTGATTTTTAAAATCAGAGACTATTTTTGCACCGACTGGATAACCACTAATAATCCCCATAATAAAAGGAAAAGAACCTTCTCCAGGAACATTAAAAAGAGGTCTCATAAATTTATTCAATAATTTTCCAAGTATAGATATTATATTTGTGTATCCAAGAAGTTCTGTGGCAATAAAAAATGGTAAAAGTGAAGGAACCACAGAATTTGCCCAAAGACTTAATCCTTTTTTTGCAGCAGATAAATTACCATTAGAAAAAACAATTAAAAACAATGTAAATAAACATATTAATATAGGAATAATTAAGCTTTTGGCTTTTAATACAAACATTTTAAATTTATTCATGGACACACCTCTTATTTACATTTATATTAAATTTTGCATAATATATAACAAAAAATAAAGAGTAGACAAAAAATAAAAATAATGTTATATTATGTAGGAAAAGTGTACAAAACTACTTTGGTTAAAGGAGACTGAAAATGAGTAATTATGAAGAGGCAAAAAGAATATTAAAAAAATATAATCAACAACAAATAATTTCTATTGCAGATAAAATGCCAGAAGAAAAGCAAGAAATACTTGCAAAACAAGTGTTAAAAATAGACTTTGAGGAATTAAAAGAATTATATGAAAAAACATTTGAAGATATATATGTAGATTTAGAACAATTAGAGCCAATAAGAGGTGTAAATCCAGACAAACTTCCAAAAGAAAAATTAGAGGAATATGAGCAAATTGCTACAAAAATAATAAAACAAAATAAATTTGCAGTGGCAACTATGGCAGGAGGTCAAGGAACAAGACTTCGGACATTTATTTCCAAAGGGTACATATAAAGTAAATGTTGGAGAAAATGGAAAATATCTATTTGAAGTTATAGTTGATACATTAATAAGAGCAAATAAAAAATATGATGTTACTATACCTTGGTACATAATGACTAGCAGAGAAAACAATAAAGACACAGTAGAATTTCTAGAAGAAAAGAACTATTTTGGATATCCAAAAGAATATGTATATATCTTTGAACAAGGAGAGCTTCCTTTAATAACAGAGCAAGGGAAATTGTTGTTAAGTAAGGAGGGGTTAATAAAAGAAGCATCTAACGGAAATGGTGGAATATTTAATTCTATGCTAAAAAAAGGTGTAATTGATGATATGGAACAAAGAGGTATAGAATGGGTATTTATTGGATCTGTTGATAATATTTTATTAAAATTAGTAGATAGTTTACTTTTAGGCTTAACTGTAAGCGAAGGAAACGAAATAGGAACAAGAACGGTTTTAAAAAGAGATCCAAAAGAAAAAGTAGGTGTTTTGTGCAAGAAAAACAACAAAATAAGAGTTATTGAATATACAGAGCTTCCAAAAGAAATTGCATCTATAAGAGATGATGATGGAGAATTAGTATTTGGAGAGTCACATATAATGTGTAATTTGTTTAGTTTAAATGCAATAAAAAAAGCAAGTACAAAGGAATTAGAGTATCATATAGCATTTAAAAGAGCAGATTATCTAGACGAAAACGGAAACTTTATAGAAGTAGAAAAACCAAATGCATATAAGTTTGAGAAATTTATATTTGATAGTTTTAAACTATTTAACAATATATCAATTTTGAGAGGAAAAAGAGAAGAAGATTTTGCACCAGTAAAGAATATGAATGGTGAAGATAGCCCAGAAACAGCAAAAAAACTGTATGAAAACTATTGGAAAAAAGCATAAGTTATGATATAGTATAGAAGTAAAAACTATGTCTATGAAGGGATGGTAAAGATGAGTAGTAAAGGTAGAAGGTATAATAATTATGCAGAGCCAAAGCTTAATATGAAAAAGGTATTAGGTGCAATTGTAGCAATTCTAGTAATAATAATGGTTATTGTTTCAATTGTAAATGTAATAAAAAATGGAAAAGACAGAAATAAAGTAAAAAGCTACTCATATTATACGGTGTATGAAAATGGTAAGTTTGGAGTAATAAACAATGATGGAGAAACAGTAATTACTCCTGAATATACAGAGATAATAGCAATTCCAAACAAAGACGTTCCAATATTTGTTTGTACATATGATGTAAACGACCAAGAAGGAACATATAAAACAAAAGTAATAAATCAAAAGAATGAAGAAATATTTAAAGAATATAACAAAGTAGAGGCAATAGACAACTTCGATTCAAAACAAAATATTTGGTATGAAGATAATATTTTAAGAGTTCAAAAAGATGGAAAATACGGATTAATAGATTTTGAAGGAAAAGAAGTTTTACCTTGTGATTATGAAGAAATAGTGGCATTAAAAGGAGTAACAAATAATTTATTAGTAAAAAAAGACGGAAAAGTAGGACTTGTAAATGAAAAAGGACAAACTATTATAAATACAGAATATAAGGATATAAAAACTTTAAAAGAAGGATATAAAAACGAATATATAATAGTAAACGATAATAATCAATATGGAATAATAAGTACAACAGGAACTATAATCGTAGAGCCAAAATACGAAGATGTAAAATATCTAAACAATTCAGAAA
>CALYZR010000114.1 GCA_945610215.1 uncultured Clostridium sp.
AATAATAGAATACTTAAATTTAAAAGATCCAATATATACAAAAACAACAAACTATGGACATTTTGGGAAAAAATACTTACCTTGGGAAAAAATAATAAAAATATAAAATAACAAAGAGACGTAAAGTTGCGTCTCTTTTATCTATTATTTTCATATAAATCGCTCTCATATAAATCTTCTATATATACATTTTTTTCCGGAGAACCATCTAAAAATCCGATTTTAGCTATATCATCATTAACTTCTTGAATCCATACAGGTTTTTCATCATAAAAAACTTCAGTTAATTGCCTATGATTTAAAATTTCATTTAATCTTTGTTTGTTCATTCAAACTCTCCTCCTTTATAAAGTTAATACTAATATATCCAAAAAGCTAAAAAAAATACTTGTAAATATATAAATAAAACTATATAATGAATCTATATAAATTAAAAATACATATGAAAAAAGAAAGGGTGTAAGAATGAAAGAAAAATTAATTAATTTTAAAAATACTATTGTTGATTTTTTTAATACAAATAAAAAAATAGCACTTATAATATTAGCAGTAATATTAGTTTTAATAATTATGTTAATTATTATAGGAAATGGAAAAGAAGAATATGGCAACACATATGGAAATTTAAGGAATAAAGGACTTGTAGCTTCAAAAGGAAGTCAAATTTATTATGTAGCGTTTGACGAAGGAAATGTAGATGGAATTTATAAAGCAAATAAAAATGGTAAAGGAAAAGTAGAAAAAATAAGTAGTGAATATGGATATTACTTAAATATATCAGGCAACTATATTTACTATGTTTCAGAAGAAAATTCACAATTAATTAAATCAAAATTGAATGGAGAAAAAAACCAAGTAATTGCAGAAAACGTGAGTTCAGCACCAATCGTAGTTGTAAATAATTGGATTTATTATTTTGAAGGAACAAATCTTTATAAAATAAAAACAAACGGAAAAAATAGAACACAATTATCTAATAAAGCAATAGAAAACTATCAAGTAGTAGGAAAAGAAATATATTATTCTTATGAAAGCAATGGAAAATACGTTATTGCCAAAATGAATTTATCGGGCAGAGATATAACAAAAATAGATGAAGAAGCAGGCAGAGAATTTTTTGTAAATGGTAATAAGATTTATTTTATAAACGAAAAATACGATATGGAAAATTATGAGTATAAATATGAATTATACAAAATGAAAACAAATGGAAAGAAAAAAGAAAAAATATGTGATATAGCAGGAGGATTAGATACATATACAGTAAACTTTACAGAAGATGCTATATATTATGCAAAAGCAGTTAAAGATGAGAAAATGGCTATTTATAGTATAAAATTAAATGGAAAGAATGAAACAAAAATAGTAGAAGTAAGTACATATTCAAATGCGATAAATATAGTGGATAAATTTATGTATTATATAAATGAAAATGAAGATGGCTATGTTCAAAATTATAGAATAAAGACAAATGGAGAGAACAATCAAGCAATGTAGTTGGAGGTAAAAAGTGCAAATAATATATAACAATACAGAAATAGATGTTAAAAGCGGAACAAAAGTGTGTGATTTATTAAAACAAGAAATATTAAAATCTAAAAATGAAGTTGTGGCATGTAGATTTAATAATGAATTAAAAAGCTTAAATTATGAAATAAATAGTGATGGAAAAATAGAATTAATAGATGTTACTCAAAAAGATGGAATGAGAGTATATAAAAGAGGTTTAATATATATAATAGCAAAAGCTTTTCAAGAAACATATAAAAATGCTTTGTTAACTGTAGATTATCAACTATATCATTCTATGTTATGCGAAATTGACAATATGAAAGTTACAGAAGAAATGATAAAAAAAGTAAATAAAAGAGCACAAGAAATAATAGAACAAGATTTACCAATAACTAAGAAAATAATGACAAAAAATGAAGCAGTAGAATTTTACAATAAAGAGAAAACTTTAAAAGGAAGATTGCAATTAGACTTAGAAGAGAAAAAAGAAGTAACACTATATTATTGCGAGGACTATTATAATTATTTTTATGGTGTAATGCCAATATCAACAGGGTGTATAAAAAAATATGAATTATTAAAATATCATGATGGTTTTTTAATTAGATATCCAAGCAGAAAAGATCCTAATCATTTAACAAAGTTTATAGAATGTCCAAAACTATTAGAAACACTAGATGAATATGAAGATGTTCATAAAATATTAGGAGTTAATACATTGTATCGCTTAAATACAATAATAAAAAAAGGCAAAATAAAAGATTATATTCTATTAGATGAAGCATTACATGAAAAGAAAATTGCAGGAATTGCAGATACTATTGCAAAAAACAAAAATTTAAAAGTAATATTAATTGCAGGACCATCATCATCAGGGAAAACAACATTTGCAAAAAGATTAGAATTGCAACTTAGAATAAATGGGTTAAAGCCAAAAACAATTTCTGTAGACAATTATTTTGTGGAAAGACCAGAAACTCCTGTAGATGAAAATGGCGATTATGATTTTGAAAATATAAAAGCAATAGATACAAACCTATTAAATAATGATTTATTAAAATTATTAAAGGGAAAGGAGATTAAAGCTCCTACATTCAACTTCCATACAGGCAGTAAAGAATATAGTGAAGAAAATACAATGAAACTGGAAGATGATGAGATTTTAATAATGGAAGGTATACACTGCCTAAATGACGAATTAACATATTTAATACCGAAAGAACAAAAATTTAAAATATATATAAGTTGTTTAACAGTATTAAATATAGATTATTATAATAGAATCTCAACAACAGACAGTAGGCTAATAAGAAGAATTGTAAGAGACTATCAATTTAGAGGATATAGTGCAATGCACACATTAAGAATGTGGCGATCTGTAAATAATGGAGAAGCTAAAAATATATTTCCATATCAAGAAGAAGCGGATGTGATGTTTAATTCTTCATTAATATATGAACTTAGTGTATTAAAAGATTATGCAATTCCATTATTAAAGGAAATTAGGCAAGAAGAAAAAGAATTTTCAGAAGCCAAAAGATTATATTCTATGCTTAGCTATTTTGAATCAATATCGGAAAAAGACGTACCAAGTAATTCTTTACTTAGAGAGTTTATTGGTGGAAGTATATTTGGAGAATAAAGGGAGAAAAACATGCGAGTATTTACAGAAATAGACGAAGAATTTATATGTGAACATTGTGGAAAAAGAGTAGAAAAATTAGGATATTCATGTAGAAATCATTGTAATTATTGTTTATATTCAAAACATGTAGATAAAAATCCAGGAGATAGACAAGAAGAATGCCATGGATTGCTAGAACCAATAGGGGTAGAGATTAGTCCTAAAAAAGGATA